>CAMIVH010000012.1 GCA_946401755.1 uncultured Caryophanales bacterium
ACTGCAACTTTGTAAAGTCGCAGTAATCGCAGATTTTTTCACAAAATGGAATATGGATGTATAAAGAACGAGGTTTATTCATCTTCCTTATAATTGCTAATTTGTCTAGCAGCTTCTGGATCATCTACATCTTGAAGCATACGATTCATTTCATCTTGGAGGATTTGTTCATCAGATGGTTTTTCTTCTTTTAATCTTGGACGTAAAACACGGTAAATGATGAACGCCACAAGCGCGATAGCCGCAGCGACAGCAAGAATGATAAGTAATAAGATAATTGGATTAATGTCTTTCATTTACCTTTCCCTCCTTTATTCTCTTTCAACAGGAATGTAAACATATTTATTTTTAATCTTTTCTTTGCGATAGTAAAGAAGTTCTGCTAAATGATCCATAGATGTACGTGCAGTCTCATAGGCGCAGCGTAGGCTCTTCTTATATTGCGCGATGGTATATTTTTTACCTTTGGTGCAATGTCTAGCGTAGAACTTAGCTTCACCTTTCTTAAGTTCAGGATCTCTTTCTAAGAGGTCTTGTTCTAAAAGAACAGCTTGCTTTTCATCTAAGGCCACTGGGATATAAGCAACCGCTAATTCTTCTTGGACATAGGTCACTTTAACAGTTTTCTTTTTAGGAACTTCAACTTCAGCTGGACGAGCTTCTTCAACTGGAGCTTGTCTATATTCTTGTCTTTCCTCTTTTTGAGGAACTGGTTGAGGTTCAACGCGTGGTTGTTCTTCCTCTTCTTCGTTATTAGCAGCGAATAAATCAACTGTTTCAATACGTGGTTGTTCTTCTGGGATTTCCACTTCTTCAATTTGTTTATCTTCATCAACTTGATAGAAGTCTTCTCTCATTTCACTGACTTTAGCTTGCGCCATATCATCTAAGAAAGAATCACAGTATTTATTTAAGAATTTATAGACGTAGTCAACAAAATATGTGACATCAGCAGTCTTTTGGACTTCGACATAAATACGAGCGCTTTCTTCTCTTGGAAGGACTAATAATCTTTCTAAAGGAAGAGAAACAACTGTATCACCAAATGCTTCGTGGGCTAAAACAGCTTTCGCCATTAATAAGGCCACTTCTTCGGAGTATTTAGCGAATGGTTTAACATAGTTAATATAGAAGAAAGTAATCATCGCTTTTAACGATGTTGGTAATGTGCTAGAGGAAATGAATGTGAATAAACTATTCATCATCTGACCAATAAGAGTGACAGGCGCGGATGTATAAACGCGATCGATTAAAACACGGTTTTCTGGATTTCTATCTTCGCTGCTTCTATAGAAGGTGGTTAATTCTTCAGTGCCGAGTAACTTTGCGTAAAGCTCAGAGAGGAAATCCTCATCAATTGGATTGACATAAGCACGCTTAATGTAGTTTAAAGCATTAAGGTAGTTAACCAAGAGCATATTATTAGGAATTGCGGAGACTACTTCACCACGTAATACATTAGCGATAAAGTCTTCACCAACGCCTAATTGTTCACATTCATTGAGAAGATTTACAATCTCTTTTTTGAATGCATAATCAACGTTTTTAGCTTCCTTACTATTAGGCACGAGCATCGCGCATTCGCGATTGACTCTAATGAGTTTGACTTCTAAGTTATTGACTAAACTATTGATTGCTGGACAGCCACAGAACAAGAGCATGTTCTTTTCAATAGTTCTGATTGTTAAATAATGATAAAAGTGTGAGCGATAAGATAAAATGTTGCTCCAAAACGGATCGACTGAAGATACTTTTAATTCACGGCCAACCTCTAATTTGGTCGCGTATTTGTCTTCAGTGAAACGCATTGCATAATCGTTTCCTGCCATAAAAAATACCTCTATATACCATAATGATACAAGAAGTAATTTTTATTGTAAATAATTTATTCTAAAAAACTACTAATTTTAAACTAGTTATCTTCTTCTTCGTCAATGGAGAGAATGCTCATAAATGCTTCTTGTGGGACTTCTACAGAGCCAACTTTCTTCATTCTCTTCTTGCCTTCTTTTTGTTTTTCGAGAAGCTTCTTCTTACGAGAGATGTCACCACCATAGCACTTCGCTAAAACGTCTTTTCTGACCGCTTTAACATCGCATCTAGCAATGACCTTACCACCGATGGCGGCTTGGATTGGAATCTCGAATTGTTGACGAGGAATAACAGTCTTAATCTTACGGATGATGCCTAAGCCACGATGATAGCCATCTGGACGATAGATAATACTACTAAGAGCGTCCACTACTTGGCCGTTAAGTAAAATATCAAGTTTGACTAAATCCGCGCGCTTGTAATCACTGAAATCATAGTCAAATGAAGCATAGCCTTTTGTGTAACTTTTGAGTTTATCAAAGAAGTTATAAACGATTTCACTTAATGGCAATTCATAGGTTAAGACCATACGAGTGTCATCGAAGTAATCTAAGTTCTCGTAGATGCCTCTTCTTTCGCGGCATAATTCCATGATTGGGCCAATATATTCTTTTGGAGTCATGATGTTGGCTCTAATATAAGGTTCTTCAATAAATGAGATCTTACTAGCGTCAGGTAACTTACTTGGGTTATCAAGATTGATAACTTCTCCATCTGTCATATGGACTTTATAAATAACTGATGGCGCAGTAAGGATTAAATCAAGATTATATTCTCTTTCTAATCTCTCTTGAATGACATCCATATGCAATAAGCCTAAGAAGCCACATCTAAAGCCAAAGCCTAAGGCTTGGGATGTTTCAGCAACGAATTGTAAAGAAGCATCATTAAGTGTTAGCTTCTCTAACGCATCCTTTAAGGCTTGATAATCATCACTATCGACTGGATAAAGACCACAGTAGACCATAGGGTTCATAATACGGTAACCTGGCAAAGCTTCTTTCGCCGGATTATCCACTAAAGTGACAGTATCACCAGGATGGACATCTTTGATGTCCTTAATCTGCGCAGCGATGTAACCGACTTGTCCAGCTTCTAAGGTATCAGTCTTAATTTCTTTAGGGGTTCTAATACCAAGTTCAATGACTTGATATTCTTTGCCCGCTTGCATAAGGCGAATCTTATCGCCGACCTTAACGGAGCCATCTTTAATTCTTACTAAAACAATGACACCACGATATGGATCATAATAGCTATCAAAGATAAGGGCTTTTAAAGGCGCTTTTAAATCACCATTAGGAGCAGGAACACCTTTCACTATGGCTTCTAATAATTCGTGAACGTGTAAACCTGTTTTCGCACTGACTTCCACCGCTTCATCACATGGGATGCCAATCTTCTTTTCGATTTCTTGTTTGGCCATATCCACGTTAGCGGATGGTAAATCAACTTTGTTGATAACAGGTAAAATCTCTAAGTCATTATCGACCGCGAGATAGGCGTTAGCGAGCGTTTGTGCTTCTACACCTTGTGTCGCATCCACGACCAATAAAGCGCCCTCGCAGGCGGCTAATGAACGTGATACTTCGTATGTGAAGTCGACATGTCCAGGAGTATCGATGAGATTGAAGATGTATTCTTCACCATCATCGGCTTTATAGGACAATGTGACTGCATTTAATTTAATAGTAATGCCTCTTTCTCTTTCTAAATCCATAGAGTCGAGAATTTGGTCTTTCATTTCTCTCAGTTCCACCGCGCCGGTCAATTCTAAAATACGGTCCGCTAATGTGGACTTACCGTGATCGATATGGGCGATGATGGAAAAATTTCTAATTTTCTTTTGAGAGAAATTCATAGTTTAGTAACTTGATGTTGATGGAACGGATGATGAACTGCTATTAACTGCTTCACTTACCATAGGTAATAAGAAGAAGAATAACACCGCAGAAACAACAACCGCGATAGACACGATTAAAAGCGTTAATGAATACCATTTCTTACCAACCTTCTTTAAAAGAACGATTTCAAATGGTAATGAGACAACGCCTGCGACAATGGCAGCGATACCAAGTAGAATGCTGTAAATGTAAATGAAAATGCCACCGATAGCGTCACCAAAGGTTGTTTCACCTTTAAATAAGATACCCATGCTACATAATTCAACGTAGGCTTGGATAGCGAATAAAGAAAACGCTAATGTGACAAAGATGCATGCAAATACAAGCATGACTTTACTAGTTTTGGTCATTTTGATCTCCCTCTTTTTCTGACTCAACTATTTCAGCTTCTTGTTCAGCCACAACTTTTGCTTCTTGTTCAGCTTTTTCCGCTTCTTCTATTTCTAATAGACCTGGAATTGGTTTGAAGAAATGGTAGATGCTTTCAAAAATATAACAAGAGCATAAGTAGAAAAGCACAATTGGTACACCATAACGATAGACATCTGATGCTGGATCTGGATGAGTGACAAAACAGTAAATGTCAAAACTCACGAGATAAACACCAGCAGGTGCATGTAAGCATTTATCGATTAAGGCGATTCTCGGTCTTCTTTTCTTAGAAAAGAGTGCCCATAAGAGGTCGATAATTAACCAAGAGCCACCAAAGATCGTGACCCAGTTAAAGATGGCGCTTCTAGTGGCGTTACCTGCCATAACACCTGTAATTCTTAAAATGCCAAACACCAAAAAGACGATGGCAAATATTAATAACTCACCACTGTAGATGAGCTTTGCTTTGGTAAGCATATCTAATTTCTTCTTTTTCATGGCAATTATCTTAACATTAAATAATTATTTAATAAAGAATTCTTGTAAAATATCGCTTACTTCCTTAGGAGAGAAGGCTACTTCGTATTTGCGCCACTCACTCTTAAATAAATCGCGATAATCGTTTGTGAGGTATCTTTCATCAATTAATAAAACTGCTCCTCTATCGGTTTCACTTCTAATGACTCTACCTAAGGCCTGCATAACTTTGTTCATGCCTGGATTTAAATAGGCATAGTTATAGCCAGATTGCTCTCTAGCGTCGTAGTATTTCATGATCTGATCACTCACAAAGTTAATCTTTGGCATACCGATACCAACGATAATCGCCCCAATTAAACGGTCACTGACTAAGTCAATGCCTTCGCCAAAAGCACCACCGACGATAACAAATCCTAAGGTTGTTCTTTCTGGGTGAGGTTTGAAGTTAGTTAAGAATTGCTCTTTATCTTCATCACTCATGCCACGGTCTTGTTCGTAAACATCAACATCATCCATATCGATATATGGCATGAGATTAGTTAAGTATTCATAGCTTGGTAAGAAGATGAAATAGTTACCGACTTTGTTTTTAACAAAGGCTTTAATATAATCCGCAACTTGTTGGTAGGATGAATCCCTATTCTTATATCTAATTGAGACCTTAGGGGCAATGATAATTTTGAGATTATCCACTGGGAAAGGAGAAGGAAGAATTAACTGCGCATCTTCTTTCTTGCCCCCTAACATATCAACGTAATATTCAATTGGGGAAAGTGTCGCAGAGAAAAGGACACTACCTCTTAAACGTCTAAGTGAACTATGTAAGAAGGATGAGGCGTCTAAACATGAGACATGCAAGATGAGTTCATCTTTACTAATTTCGTAATAACAAATGAAGTGGTCATTATAGAACTCTAATATTTTAGAGAAACGATTAACTTCTAAATAGAACTCTAAGAGTTCCTTGCTCATCTCTTTATTCTCGTTCTTATTGATGTCTTGCATCGTCGTGATAAATGAAGAGATGGTTTTATAGGTATAGTCATAGAACTCATCGAGGATGTAGTTACCATCTTTTGGATTAACGAGATATTCTTTAAACATCTTGCTCATCTTAGACATCGCTAATTTGAGTTTATGGAGTTTACTATGGCACACGCTCTTACGCGCTCCTAGAAATTGCTTGTAGGATAATGAAGCTGAATACATATCTCTACTTCTATCCACGAGGTTATGGGCTTCATCCACTAAAACGAGGAAACTAGAAGTATCCTCATCGAAGTAGCGTTTCATGTATGAGATTGGATCAAAGACATAGTTATAGTCGCAGATGATGACATCCATGAATAAAGATAAGTCTAATTCAAGTTCAAATGGACAGATTTGATTTTCATAGGCAAGCTGTGTAATAGTCTGCAAATCAAAGTCATCATAGTTAAGAATCGCATATCTTAAAACTGTTTGAATCTTATTGTAATAGCCTTTCGCGTATGGACATTCTTCTGGATTACAAGCTTGGCCTTTACAGAAACATATCTTATCTTTCGCGGTAATCATAATATCGCCTAAAGATAAGCCATTCTCCTTAAGGAGTTTTACCGCTTGATGCGCAGCTTCTCGACCGCTTGTTTTTGCAGTGAGATAAAAGATTTTACTATTATCGTCATCTTTAAGTGCTTTCACAAATGGGAAGACTGTAGAGATGGTCTTACCAATACCAGTAGGCGCTTCCGCAAATAAACGTCCGCGCTTCTTCGCCATCGCGTATGTATATTTCGCTAAATCTCTTTGTCCCTGACGGAACTTATTAAATGGGAATTTAAGGGCTTCAATGCTCTCATTTCTCTTAGCGATTTTATTAAAAATGATGTTATAGAAAGCGAGATATTCGTTAAGTAATTTAACGACAAATTGCTCTAATTCAAGGATATTGAAGGTATAAGAATCAATAAGTTGCTCTTTTTCTTTTCCTTGGCGAATGTATGTTAATTTAATGCCGATATATTCGAGGTTAGTTTGTTTAGCGAACATATAGGCATAGCACTTAGCTTGACCTAGATGCCACTCTAGATTATCGTCATGGAAAACCTGTAGATCTTCCACGGTGGTTTTGATTTCATCAATGATATATTCTTTTTCACTTCTTTTGATGATGCCATCTGCCCTACCTTCAAGAACGATATTCACTTCATCAACATTGAAGGACATCTTTAAAGGAAATTCAGCGAGATAGTTAGAAGATTGCTTTGCTTGATACACACTATGGAGGCGACTACCTTCAGTCATTGATGAACGATTAAAAACACGATTATCGATATCGCCTGTTCTTAAAAGAAAGTCCACCAATTGGTGCACACTCAAAGTCAGATACTTTTCCATTTAGTTTAATTTAGTGCCTAAAAGATTCTGGTTGCCGTTAATAAAGGCTTTATAGTCCATTCTCTTTTTGCCTTCTTTTTGGAGCTCTAAAATGGCTAATTGGCCGTTTTGACATTGAAGTAATAAGCCACGTTTATCCGCTTGGACGATTGTGCCTACTTCAGCAGTCACCAAATCATTAGCGATTTTAGCTTTGAAGATTTTGAGTTTTTGATTGTCTAAATAGAGATAAGCACCTGGTTCATCGCTTAAACCTCTAATATAACCATATACTTCTAATATATCTTTAGATAAATCTAATTTTTCTTGTTCAGGTTTGATTAAAGAACAGAAAGTCACTTCCTCTTCATTTTGAGGAATACCTTCTAATTCACCGTCAACATATTTTGGTAATAGTTCTAAAACTAGGTCTTTCGCGGCTTCACTAATCTTCTTAAATAAAGAAGTAGCGTTATCTTCTTCATCAATAATGACTTCCTTTTTGCCGTACATTCTACCAGCGTCCATCGCCGCGACCATTTCCATAAGAGTCACACCTGTGACTTTTTCATTATTGATTAAAGCGGTTTGGACTGGAGAAGCACCACGAAGCTTTGGAAGTAAAGAACCATGAAGGTTTAAACAACCAAAACGTGGAATATCTAAAAAGCCTTGAGGGACGATTTGCCCATAGGCAAGAGTAATAACTAAATCGACTTTAAGATTGTCCATGAAGGAGAAATCTTTACGAATCTTGATAGGTTGAAAGACTGGGATGTTATATTTCTCAGCAATAACTTTAGTTGGGACTTTTTCAATAATGCCTTTTCTTCCCACCGGATGATCAGGTTGCGCAACTAAGCCCACAAAGTGGTAGCCAGCAAGAATCATCTGTTCAAAGACGTAAGCACTGATTTCAGGAGTGCCCATAAATAAGAGATTTAAATCTTTCTTTTCCATACGGAAATATTATACAAAAGCGCTTCTTTTTTTGCTACTATATGAAAGATGAAAATTTTGTTAGTTAGTGATTCGCATGGAGATTATGCTTCTTTAGACCGCTTAGCGGCTTCTTTTCCTAATATGGATTTATATCTTCATGCCGGGGATAGTGAGCAAGATGAATGGTCTATTAAGCCATTTATCTCCGTTAGAGGTAACTGCGACCACTACTATGACTTCCCTGAATATTTAATTATTCCTAGTCCTTACGGGAACATTTTGGTACAACATACCCCATATGTAAGTAAAGAGTTGTTGAATAAACACAACGCAAGGATTGTCATACATGGGCATACACATATTCGTAGAAATGAAATGAAACATGATATATTATATGTAAATCCGGGCGCTTTGAACTATGCTCGGGATAAGTTTGATGGCAGTTACGCCATCCTCAATATTGAATCTAATTCGGTAGACATTAAGTTCTACACGTTAATATAAAAAGGAAAACATATGAAAAACAAACAACAATTGATCACTCAATATGTCTTGAGTGCGGCAGATTTACTTAAGACTTCTCGTCATTTTGTCAACATTTACCAACAATTAATGCACCAAAATAAGAAGAACGTCTATGCCGAATTTACTGGTGTTAACAACCGTATTAAAAAGTACAAATACTCAAAGATGGATGAAAACGTTAAGAAATACGCTCTTTATCTATCTAATAAGATTAAGAAAGAAGGCACAAATCGTGTCGTCTTAAAAGTCGCTAACTGCCCAAGTTGGGGTGAAATCTTCTGGGCCTTATTAATGGCTGGCTTTGTCCCAGTTTTAGTGGACGCTAAACTTCCAAGAGAAAACGTTATTAACTTAGCTAATCAAGCTAAAGCTATCGCTATTATTAGTGATGATAACCACGAATACACCCTCAACAAAATCAGATTAGACAATATCCTACAAAACGCTAAAGAAGAAATGTCTAATCCATCATGGGCAGATGAAGTTATCTTCTCTTCCAGTGGCACAACTGGTGACGCTAAATTAATGATTTTCAATGGTGAAAACTTTGTGAATCAAATCTGCTGTTCTTTAAAAATGACTGAAGAAAGTTTGGACATTATGTATCCAAAGAAAGTCGGTCAAATTAAGATCTTAGCGATGATTCCATTCCACCATATTTTTGGTTTCGTTGCTGTGTTCTTATGGTACACATTCTATGGCACAACCTTAGTATTCCCAAAGAGCAATACTCCAAGCGATTTATTATCAATTTGCCAAAGAACAGGCATTACTCACGTCTATAGTGTCCCATTATTCTGGGATTCCTTAGCCTTATCTATTAAACGTAAGTTTGCTATGCAAAGTGAAGACAAACAAAAGCTTTTAGAAAAGATGATGGCTTATAACTTAGGTGAAATGGGTGCTCAAGAAGCAGGATTTGCCTCTAAGAAGATTGTCGCCGATAAAATTAAAGGCATGATCTTAGGTAAACACGTTAGATACTGTATCTCTGGTGGCGGCTATCTCTCTAACGAAACATTAAGAGCCATCAACGGCTTAGGCTATCCTTTATACAACGGTTATGGTATGACCGAAGTTGGCGTTACTTCTGTTGAACTTTCACCAGACGTTAAGCAAAGATTAAACGGTTATATCGGTAAACCTCTTAACGGTGTTGAATATAAAGTCAACGAGGCCGATAATGAACTCTTAATTAAATCACCTACAATTCACATTAGAGAAATCATCGCTGGTGTGGAAAAAGAAACCGCTTTAGATAATGGCTATTTCCATACAGGTGATATCGTTAATAAGTTTGAAACTGGCTACATCATGAAGGGTAGAATGAAAGATGTTATCATCAACGCAAACGGTGAAAACATCTTCCCAGATGAACTTGAAATTTACTTCAAAGATTTACCAAACGTTACAAACTTATCTGTTTTAGGTGTCATCAACAAAGATAAAGCCCTTCATGAAGATATCGTCTTAGTTTTAGAGCTTGATGATAAGACCAGTGAAGATGCCTTAAAAGAATTAGAAAAGACCATTAAAGGCATTAAACTTCCTCACGACACAAAGATTGACGCTATTTACTTAGCGAAGAATCGCTTACCAATGGCGAACAATATGAAAGTTAAACGTTTCGTGATCAAAAAAGAAATCGAGAACGGTTCTAACAAATATGTCTTGATTAATTCTAAGAAAGTTTCTTCTAAGACAAGAAAATTATCTCAAGAAGCAATCACCAAGATTCTCCCACCAGTCAGAGAACTCTTCTCCAAGATCTTAGTCTTGCCAACCTTCAAGATTGATGATGAAGATCACTGGATCAATGACTTAGGTGGTGACTCTATGAACTACGTTGAATTAGTGCAAGAAGTTGACCGTTACTTCGACATTGAAGTACCTGAAGAACAATATGGTAAACTCACCTGCGTCAACGACTTCGTTGAAGAAATCGCTCGCTTACTTTCACAAAAATAAAAAAAGCGTATAATAAATAATTGCATTATTTGTCGAGTTTTGGTAATATAACACTCGGCACTAAGAAAGAGGTAACTTTATGGCTAACATAAAATCACAAATCAAACGTATCAAAACTAACGAAAAAGCTCGTCAAAGAAACGCTTCCGCAAAGAGCGCTATCCGTACTTCCATTAAGAAAGTTAGATTAGCCGTTGAAGCAAAAGATTTAGCTAAGGCCGAAGAATTAATGAATGCGGCTTTCCGTTTAATCGATAAATCCGTCAGCGATGGTATTCAACACAAGAACACTGCTGCTAGACAAAAAGGCGAACTTTCACGTTTAGTGAATTCCATTAGATAATTATTTTCTTTTGAAATTAATTAGGAACAGCTCAAAGCTGTAATAGCGGTCCACAAGACCGCTTTTAATTTGTTTATCTAATTGATACAAATCTTCTAAAGTTTGTAAAATGCGTTTACCAGAAACCACAAAGCTATTCTTTCTTAAGATTTTGGCTCTGATTGGATTGATATTAAGTTCTTTAGCAATATCATCTGGTGAATAGTTATGTCTAGAGAGATATGAGACTCTATTTAATAATCTAAACTGATTAGCGATCATGGAGATTAAAGTGACTGGTTCAACGTTGCTAGTCTTTAAATCCCTATATAGAGAAACCGCTTCCATATTTTTCTCATCCACGAGGTAGTTAAAAAGCAAGAAAGCATTTTCCTCAAGTGGTCTAGTAACCATCATAGTGACATCATTAAAAGTAATGTGGTCAGTATATAAAGCGAGTTTGCTACCATTATTAAATAAGGAAGCATAGTCACCTTCAGTTCTTCTAGCGAGTTCACTAACCGCATCACTGTCTACGACAGTGTTTGGCCATTTAGAAGAAAAATATTGTTTTACAACATCAAACCATTGTTCTTGCTTAGGTTCGGCAACTGTAATCACTTTGCCGTTTTTTTCTATTAACTGATAATATTCATTCTTTTTATCAATATCACTATCTGTGGTATTCACTAAAAAGATGAGATCAACATCTGGGTTTGGTTGGTTTAAATAATTTAATAAAGTTTGATAGTCTTGTTCACTTTCAATCTTTGATTTAGTTCTTTCTTTCATTAAGAAATAAGGAGAATCCACGACCACGACTTTTTTATCGTAGCCTAAAGGCATGTAGTTAGCCTCAGAGATAATCTCCTGGATTTGAGTTAAAGAAGCATCGAATTTAACGAAATTCATCGCATCGATTTCTTTAATGGAATCCTTAATGATGCTTTTCATCTGGCTTTTTAAACGAATGTTTTGTTTGCCATTTATAAGATAAATCATGTATAAATTATAAAATATTTTGGATTATCTTTCGATATATTTTAGAAAGATAATTGCTTATAAGTAATCGTTCCTTCTAAATCCGTTCTCCTAATTGGGATATGGTACTTGTTTAATGTATCGACGACACTCTTATCAGGATGACCGAACTTATTGTTTTTTCCACATGATACGATAGCGACTTCTGGACTTACATATTGAATAAACTTATCACTAGAAGATGTATCTGAACCATGATGGCCAAGTTTCAAGATGTCGCACGGGATACTTTCATAATCATTCATGATTTCATTTTCCACCCACTTAGGAGCATCGCCCATGATAAGGAAATCCTTATTAAGGATATTAAAGGAAAGCACTAAAGAACGATCGTTTTCTTCGTTGCTCGTTAAGCCATATGTATTATAGTTATTAAAAGTTAAGCCACTCACACTGACAGGATAGCTTGAATAATAGTCATAAACGCTATTGATTTTGTATTCTTTTTGGAGTCCGGCAAGCGCTCCATAATGGTCATAGTCATAATGGGTAATAAAGACTGCATCGATTTTATAAATGCGTTTCTTTCTTAAATAAGGAATAAGTGTCCCATTAGCGACATCGTTATAAGTTAGTCCACCTGTATCGATTAAGATGACTTTTTGATGATACCTAATAAGGGTACAATCACCTTGACCAACATTCACAAAACTGACTTCGCTTGTTAACCTATTTTCTATCGGTACAGCATATATCAATGTTAACGCTACCATTCCATACGATATCCATCTTTGAATTGGCCTAAATCCTATTGTCAGATAATATAGATATGCTAAATACAAAGCGTAATACACTATTAGTAATCCAACGTTAAATTCAGGCATTAATAAACCAAACGATAACGGTTTAATAATTCCTGTATATCCTTTTAATAAAAATATCATTCCTTTATCCACAGCATAGATAGGAATTCTAAAGAAACACAGTAACGATATAATCCCAATCAGTAAGAACAAAGGTGTACTGATTACTTGAAGCGGGAACGACATCACTACCACTTTGTGGTAATACATCATTTCAAATGGCAAAAAGAATAGATATATCGTAAATGACTTCCATAAATACGATTTAATCTTCTCGCTCGGATAAACATACCTAATAAGATAAGAAATGATTGGGATACCAAAGCCTAAGATGAAGCTATCTTGATAGCTTAAGAAGTGATCAAATAATAGGCATATAATACCTGCGAAACTCACTACTTCTAGATACGAAAACCTCTTCTTAAGTGGGTGCTTATTTATCCATTTTAATAAGAGTAAGAAGACCACTCGAAAGACACTGAATTTAGGTATAGTAAAAACTAGATAGATAGCTAATAGCGCAATAGTTATTATCTCTGCATGTTTATCCTTCAAAAATAGTTTTAGTAAATAGTTAAGGCCTAAAGCAAATAGACTAATATAAAGGCCACTTGCAGATAAAAACCTCGCTAAGTGTAAATTAGTGAGTGCTTCACTGGTAGCGCTATCTTCTCCATCAGAAAATAGGATTGCCCCCACGATACTTCTTTCTTCTTTATTAAAGTGGTTTAATGCCTTTTCTCTAGATTCGTTAATTCTTATGAAGTTATGCCATTTAACTTCTATACGCTTAGGGGTAAGCGAACTAAAAACACCTTTCTTATTAAGATAGTTTTTAAAATCAAAGCCAGATTCTAGAACTGTAAAGTCTAGTTCTTCCTTTTTGCCACTTATTGTTAAATAATCGCCTAAATCATAAGAGTGACCTTTAGAATAGACATAAAGTCTTTCTCCTCCACTGTTAAAAAGGAAATAGTTCTCTTTAACGGTATAAACGAATCCTGAATACGATTGTTTATTATAGCTTGGCTTTATGAATGAGTAACCGAATCCAAGAGCTATTCCTACAAGGCATAATAAGGCCATCGGACGCTTAAAACGCTTATAAACAAAGAAGAGAAAGACTAACGCTATTCCTATAGATAGGAAAATCAAATAAGTGAGTACATTTCCTAGATAAAAAGATAAGAAAAATAGGAAAACAATCACTGATGTAAGATGACGTAATTACGAATTTTGTGATAGGTAGCGTTTCCAATACCATAGACTTTAAGCAAATCTTCTAAAGTATTGAATGTACCATTCTCACTACGATAAGAAACAATCGAGCTCGCAATTGATGTGGTGATGCCGTTTACAGTCATTAAAGTTTGAGCATCATCTGAATTGATGTTAACTTTGGATATTTCACTTTTAGAGCAAATATCTGTTTCATCAAACCTACTAGCGATGTAATAAGTTGTGCCCGCTTTTAATGTAGCATTTGTAAAATAGGCTAAATCGTCTGCGTTAGCGGTTGTTCCACCTGCGGCTTCTAGTAAGTCATTCATCGTGATTCCGTCGCTTAGAACGTATGTTCCGGCCTTATAGACTTCACCTTCAATCGTGTACTTACTACCTTGTGGGGTGCTGACTTCGGTGATGTTATTGACGCTACCTTGATTGAGGCCCTCTAAGTCTGGATCAATGACTAAAAAGCCGACGATAACGATAAAGGCGACGATAACAACACCTATGAGTACTTTCATCATATAAAAAAACCTCCTCTATAGATTAAATAGGGAGGATTTTTCAAATTTGTCCGAAATTTTTGTTATTTTATTTCAATTTTTAAGATTTCGACCTTATAAGTCTTGATTGCTTTGACTTCGATGATGTCACCGACGGTCTTACCAACTAAGGCTTCACCTAATGGGCAGGAGTTAGAAATCTTGCCATTGACTGGGTCAGATTCAACTGTGCCAACAATCATGTATGAAACTTCTTTGTTGTTTTCAAGGAAGCGGATTGTAACTGTGGAACCTAAACCAACTTTCTTATTATTAGCTTTGCCTTCTTCAATGATTTCAGCGTTCGCTAAGATGTTTTCGATTTCTTTAATACGACCTTCGACTTCGGCTTGTTTGCCTCTGGCGGCATCGTAGTCAGCGTTTTCAGATAAGTCACCTTGAGCACGAGCTTCGGCTAATTGAACCTTGATTTCTTCACGTGCTTCATCGACTAAATATTTTAATTCGTCTTGTAATTTTTTATAACCAGCTTTGGTAAGTTTTTGTTTGTCTGCCATAACTTTCCCTCTTTTCTGCAAGCGATATTATATCAATATCGCATCAATATTACCAATATTTTATATTATTTGTTATCTTGCTTGAGTTCTTGAATCTTTGGATCATCTTGCCAAGCATTGAAAACTTCTTCTACTTCGTCGTATTCTTCGTCATCTTCAATTGGCTCTAATTCTCCACTTTCAAGGTATCTCATAACCACGACTTCTTCGTCTTTATCTTCAGTGTCATAGAAGAAGACATAGGAAGTACCTCTTTCTTCATTGTCATAGGTGAAAAGGATTTGCATTAAATGTTCTTTGCCTTCGTTATCAGTAACGACCATTTGTTTTTCGTTTTTGATTTCCATAATTAGTTTCCCTTCATTCTTAAATATGTATCGAGGATGACACAAGCGGCAATCTTATCAACGTTATCTTTTCTTTGTTGATGATTCATCCCTCTATCGGAGATGAAATTATTCGCTGTGACGCTTGATAATCTTTCATCCATTGTCTCAATGTTTAAAGATGGTTTTTCTTTCTTTAAATCTTCAATAAAACGTAAAACGTTTTGACTCATCTCACTTTGTTCACCAGATAAGTGAAGTGGCATACCAATAACAATGTCATTAATCATCATTTTTTCAGATAGTTCAATGACATGCTTTCTCGCCACGATATATTGGTTTCTATCAAAGCGGAATGTCTCTAAACCATGCACAAAACCAAGAGCGTCATTATAGGCTACTCCGAGTGTTTTTGTTCCTAAATCTAAAGAAAGATACTTTTTAACCACGTTAATATATTAACGCGTTTATTAAATTTTCGTTAGTTTTTTATTCGTAATGACTAATAATGATTTTGGCGTCAGTAAAAGAGACACTCTTATTAAGGGTGAAATGGCAATATTGATAGCGCATCGCGGTATCAACACCAACACCATCTTCGAGTCTATCATCATATTCTAAATGAGCGTAGACAGTATTATTTTTAAGATATAGACCTTTGAAAGAATATGAGAAAGCTGTACTAGTGCAATCCAAAGTGCCACTTACAAAGTAATTAATACTTTCATAAGGTAAAGTTGCAAGATCACCAAAGGCTTCGTTATCTCTTAAAAGACTCTTAAAGTTAATAGCTTCCTCAGCATTCTTAATAATGAAAATATTTTGACGATTATATTCCCCATCAAAGAGCGGACCATGAAAAGTATCAACCTGCGCAGTTGCATTTGCAATTTTCTCTTCTTCGGCTAAATTATTTGCTTTCAAAGCATCAACATAGATATATTCTCTACCAGAACTAGAACTACTTGTTGATTTAGTGCTTGGATTATTAATATTTGATGCACTATTAACTGGATTAGCACTGCAGCCCACTAAAGAAAGTAATGTCGCGATTAAGATGATTGATTTTTTCATAGTCTTTTTACCTCTCATCTATTAAGACGATTGGATTAAACAAAACCGCTATAAAAAACTGGATGAATTATTCACCCAGTATTTATTTTTATTTAATGAGGCCTTTGACTTCATCTAGTT
>CAMIVH010000013.1 GCA_946401755.1 uncultured Caryophanales bacterium
TACTTATTTTGAGGTTTATATCAGAAATAAAAACAACGTTTATCAATCCTTTAATTTATTAATTCCTTATTGTTCTTCCTGGATGAAAGATAAGATTGAAACCTTATTAAAAGAAATAGATAACGATAAATCAGTTCAGCCATTTGTGAATTTCGCTAATAACTTCGAACAGTTATCTAGTCATTCTTTACTTCTTTCTATTTATCAAATGGTGGATCAAGGAGAGAGCAGTCAACAACTAGCCCAATTTGATGTCATCTTTGATGAAATAGCGAGAAATAGGTATAAAGAAATGAAAGAACAAAAAGAAAAGTCTTTAGGCAATATGTCTACTTTTCCTTTAATAGGCGCAGGTGCGATAACAGTCACACTTACAATATCCATTATTTCCGTACTGGGGGATTTAATGAATGTCTTATAAAATCGGTCTTTTATTATCTATGGTTTTTGTGGCGATGTTCTTCCTCTTTGGCGCGGACCTTATTTCTATTCAAAGTGTCTACAGTTCGTTAGATTCAAAAGCCAACAATATTTCATATTTAATATCAAGGTCAGGGGTAATTGATGAGGAATTCATTGACTATATTGAATCGTCCTATCACGTAGATTTTGATTGTCCGATTAACTTAACGCCGACATTTGGGGAAGAAATCATTTATTCGATATCCACGAAATATCGCCCAATGATTATCGATAAAAAAGAAATGACTATCGTAATATCACGTATGACAGTCGTGGGATTCTATGGTTAGAAAGGAGGGTATGTATGTCAGAGATTAAAGGACAGTTATTAGGCATTATCCTGGTGATTATTGTCTTTGGCGTTGTCGCTGGTGGTTTGGCCACAGTTTTCGCAAATATGACTAGTTCAGTTTCTAGCGAAATGGCAAACGCAATTACCACAAAACCTGCAATGCTAACTTTCTAAGAAATAACGGCTTGAATAAGGCCGTTTTTTTGATATTGAAAATAAAATGTTACACAAGTAAAATAATTTTGATATGGAAGCCTTAGAAATCGTAAAAGAAGCAATTAAAGATCGTATTAATATTGGTTCAATCAATTATGATGACAAACTAGACGAATTAGGTTTAGATTCTTTGGACTTAGTGGAAACAATGTTAAAGATTGAAGAAGCTTTAAATGTTGAATTCGCCACTGATGAAATCGTTGAATTAAAAACAATTCGCGACGTCGTAAATTTAATTGAATCAAAAAAATTATAATTTTCTTGTCATTGCTATACACACATGGTAATATTTTAAACGCGCTTATTAAAGCGTAGTTGCAAGTTGCCTACCTAGCTCAGTCGGTAGAGCTATCGGCTGTTAACCGATCGGTCGTGGGTTCGAGTCCCTCGGTAGGCGCCACTTGGCGAATTGGAGAAGCGGCTTAACTCACATGCCTTTCACGCATGCATTCACGGGTTCGAATCCCGTATTCGTCACCAACTTGATTAAATAGGATTGATACAATAGTGTCAGTCCTTTTATTTTTTGCTAACATATTTACATGGAAAAGAAAATTAATCCTATTTATCCAAACTCTCAATTCAAATCATTTTGTTATATCAAAAGCGTTATCACTAGACCAAATATTATTGCAGGTGATTATTCATATTATGATGATAGTGAAGAAGGACCTGAATCTTTTGAAAAACATGTCACTCATCATTATGAATTTATGGGTGATAAGCTCATTATTGGTAAGTTTGTTGCTGTAGCAAGAGGTGTGGAATTTGTCATGAATGGTGCAAACCATATGCTTGATTGCTTAACCACATATCCTTTTGAAATAATCGATGAATTCAAAAGTTTATCTAGACCATTTGGTGATAGAGGAAATCGTGGCGATACAGTAGTGGGCAATGATGTCTGGATTGGACAAAACGCAACTATCTTACCAGGTGTCCATATCGGTGATGGAGCGATTATTGGTGCGAACGCAGTTGTCGCTAAAGATGTTCCTCCTTATGCCGTAGTTGTGGGCAATCCAGCAGTCATTAAGAAATATAGATTTGATCAAGAAACTATTGATCTTCTTTTAGAACTCAAGTGGTGGGACAAAGATATTGAAGAGATTAAGAAACTTATTCCATTACTCACTGGTGATTTAGAAAATAGCAAAAAAGAACTTAAAGCACTTCTTAAAAAGTAGTGAAAGAAAAGAAGACTTACCAGAGTTCTTTTTTGAGAAAAATGGAGTCTTCTTTTTTAATTTCTTTAATCTTTTTCGCGGGATTACCAGCGTAGACCCAGTCACTTTCTAAATCGTGAGTAACTACAGATCCAGCACCTACCACAACGTTATCGTGAATAGTGACACCAGGTAAGATAGTGACATTACCACCGAACCAGCAATCATTACCAATATTAATTGGTTTTCCATATTCTCTATCGGTGACATAGCCTTTTTCTTTATCAAAATATAATTCTCTTTCAGAAGCCACTAAGGAGTGGAGTGCGGTTAATATTGAAATATTAGGGCCAAAGAAGCAGTTATTACCAATATGGACTGGACAAACGTCCAAGATAACTAGGTTAAAGTTAAAATAAACAGTCTTACCAAAATAGGTGTTTTCGCCATAGTCTACAAAGACTGGACCTCTGACAAAGAGTGATTCATCACTATGTGGGAATATCTCTTTTAAGAGTTTAGCTCTTTCAGGATGCGCCTCTGGTAAGTTGTTATATTTGATACATAAATCGCTCATCAAGACACGACGATCATATAATGGCTTTTCTAGGGAATCATAGATTTTGCCCTGTAACATTTTTTCTTTTTCGCTCATGCAACAATTATGAAATAAATAGGAGAATATGACAAATAAAAATAATTTACTCTCCTTCTTCCGCTTGCTTTGTTTAGTGCTACAATAGTAGGGAAGACATAAAGCATTAAAGATGAGAAAGGACTATTTTTATGTTGAACAATAATAAAAAAGCTTTTCGTATGCCATTACTCGTAATGGCCACTGTTTGTTTGCTTATCACAGGCTGTAATAAACAGCCAGCAAGCAGTAGTGAAAAAGAACCT
The DNA here is from genome assembly GCA_946401755.1 of uncultured Caryophanales bacterium. Lineage (GTDB taxonomy): Bacteria > Bacillota_I > Bacilli_A > RFN20 > CAG-826 > RUG14515. The sequence goes on from CAMIVH010000013.1 coordinate 3,037, forward strand.
GAATACAATATCGTTAGACCAGAATTTACTCCTGATTATGATAACTATGGAGTAAGTGGAAAACCAAGTGGTGTCAATATGACCTATTATAAAGGCATCTATTCTCGTGGTTTTTCATGGTTAACGGATGAAAATACCCAAGGTACAGAATTATATCTTGTTCAAAGTGATAAAGGTGAAGCCGCTGATTTCAGTGGTGCGCAAGTTGTCAACGGCACAAGCATGCTGTGCACATATGATAAGTCCGGCAACATTACCGCTGAAGGCTTAGCGGCTGCCAAAGGCAGTGGTAACACTGATGAAGTTAAAGTCATGTCACACAAAGTGCATGTCGAAAACTTAGAAAAAGGCAAAGCCTATAGTTATAAGATTGGTTCAGAAGCCGGCTATTACTATGGTGCTTTCATCGTTGAAAAAGAAAAAGCTAATTCCATTACCGCAGTTCATGTTAGTGACGCTCAAACAAAAGATTTAAGCAAGCATTACGTCTGGCGTAATACCATTGCAAAAGCTGTCGATACCGCTGGCAAAGACTTAGATATGATTTTCAATAATGGTGACCAATTTGACCAAAACAATAGCAGTGGTAATGACAAAGAACCATTTAGACTTTTTAGATATTCCAAAGCCTTTGATGTCATTCAAGACTATAAATTCAATGTTGCTTACATGAGCTCGTCTGGTAACCATGAACCATCTTCACCGTATTCGCATTACCTCATGAGCGACATCAATTACGCGGGTTACGACTATAAGGGCGCGTATTATTCATATGATTACGACTACGCGCATTTCGTAGTGCTTAACACTAACACGATTAATGATGAACAACTCAATTGGCTAAAAGCGGACTTAGATGCCGCTAGTAACGCTAAATGGAAAGTAGTGACCATGCATATCTCACCATATTCCACTGGTGACCATAGTAATAAATCAGAAAACCAAACAATCGTTGAAAAGTTAACACCAATCTTCTCCGAAAAGCATGTTGACCTTGTTTTACAAGCCCATGACCATACATATAACAAAACAATGCCATACAAATGGGATGCAGCGGGCTATACAACATCTGAAGAAGAATTAGGCAGTGTCGTTAATCTCACTCCAGAAACAGAAACCGTTGGAAACGTTAAATATGACAAGAATCCAAATGGTACTTACTATGTAACAACCGGCGCTGCTGGCCATAGATGTGGCTCTGTTGAAAGTGATGGTATCTGGGCGGAAGTCGTTAAAGATGGTGACCAAATTAAAGGTTTAAATCCAAGTAAGACATTCACCACAAACAAATATAAAAATGTCTGTGGTACACTTACTCAATCCAACCAATACGAATCTTATAAGATTTCCTCATACACATCCTCACAAGACTACAAAGTGGGCGATCCTGCTACCGGTAATGTGAACGCGTGCATGTTTGGTGTGCTCAATATGACAGAAACCACTCTTTCATATCATGTCTATACCACAAACGATAAACAAACCGTCAACGGCAATATCGAATATAATCTAGATTCAGTGAAATTGTTTGATACTCTTGATATACTAAAAGCCTAATGGGATTTATTGTTAATCATTACATCAAATATTTCGTCCATCGTTACGATAAAGAAGTCGGTATCCCTTATTACTCCTACAAGGATTTTAAGGGATTTAAGTGTGAAGAAAACTCTTTTTTCATCACATATGGGTCAAATAAAAAAACTCAGTCATACGGCACTAACATCCATTATTTCTTCTATTATTACGATAATTATAAAGATGATAAAATCATCTTGTTTTGCCATGGTATGGGTCCAGGGCATACCGCTTATATGGCGGAAATAGAGGCCTTAGCAAGACGTGGTTATAAAGTTTTAACTTTGGACTATGCAGGATGTGGCGAATCAGGTGGCAAGTATCTTGGTTCCCTAAATAAACCAACTAGAGATGTCATCGAATTATTAGACCATTTAAAACTTGATAAACCTATCGTTTTAATGGGTCATTCTTTGGGCGGTTATACCGCGTTAAACACTTTGTGTTTGCGTAAAGATATCACCAAAGCAATAGCGATATCTCCAATTATTCAAATTGAGCCATTATTACAGCTCAACACTAAGTCAAAATTTATCACCAAACATTTACTCCGCTATGAGAGAAAAGTGGATAGAGAAATCTTTGATATCAATATTCCTGAATATTTAAAAACCACAACAGACGATGTCTTTGTCATCCAATCAAGTGATGATCAAATGGTGCCTTATGATATGTCGTTAAAAGTCATTGAACAAATAGATAATCCCCATATCAAAACCAAACGATTTGAAGGCCGAAAGCATAATCCAAATTACACGGATAATGCGGTAGCGTATATGGATGACGTCTTTGGTAAATACAACGCTCTCATCAAAGAGAAAAAGATAGTCACTGATGAGGATAGAATTGCCTATTTTAAAGACGTTTCATTAGCCAAACTAGTGGAGCAGGATGAAAAATTATTCGATGAAATAACGGCTTTTATCGAAAAATAATTAATAAAAACCTCGATAAAAAATAGATTATCAAAATCTAAAATCTGTAACATAAATTTACAAAAAAGTGCGATTGTAATGCTAAAAACCGCTATTTTGCGCGATTGTCACGAATTTTTCGCTTGCGCCCATTGCCGCTACGCGTATGATTATATGCATATATGAACTACGTATTTGATTACTTCGTGAGATACTTCATCCTTCTCTGTGCAGCAAGTGTACTTTATGTCATTTCTATACAGCGTTTCAAAGCGAATAAGAAAATGAGTATCTGCATGATCCTCATTGTTTCTGCGACGTTATTCCTTTCTGTAGCGAACATTATTGAAGACTTTAGTAAAGATAATTGTTTACCAGTTTTAGCGACAATTACTTCTTGGATTGGCTATATTGTCCGTCCAACGCTAGTGTTTTTATTCATCATCATGTGTGGTACAAAACTCACCAAGAAACAAACTATATTAACTGCTATACCATTAGTGATTAACTTAATCATTATCTCTGGTACTTTTATTCCAGGTATTAGAAATCACGTTTATCACTTTGTTTTAAGTGAAGATGGAACTCACCTCAATTATTTGGGTGGTCCACTTAGATACTCATCTCATATCGTTGCTCTTCTTTACTTATCTTGGATTATCTATTTATCTATCGCTAAGTTAAGAGCCAAACATTTCTATCACGCTATTGGTTCCTTAGTGTGTGCATTATTTATTATTCTTGCCGTTGTTATTGAAACATTCATTAACAATGGTGCGGAAATCTATTTGCTTAATTCCACAGTCGCAGTTACTGCGCTTGAATATTACATTTTCCTCTATACCGAGCAAACTCAAGTTGATAGCTTAACAGGTTTATTCAACCGTGAAACTTTATTCTTAGATATCGAAAGAATGGGCCGTTCCATTACTGGCATCATTGAATTCGATATGAACGGTCTTAAATATTTAAACGATAACTTCGGCCACACCGAAGGTGATAAAGGCATTAAGACCATTGCTGGAATTATTAAAGAAGTTGCTAAGAAAGACATGTACATATATCGCGTTGGTGGTGATGAATTCGCTATCTTAGCCATTAACTCTAGCGAAGAAGACCTTAAAGAAACAATTGCAAAGTTCACTGAAGAACTAAGCAAGACATCATATTACTGCTCCGTTGGTTATTCTTATCGCGGACATGAAAATATGTCATTTAATGAGATGAACAAAGAAGCAGAAAAGAGAATGTATAAAGCGAAAGACGAATTCTACAAGAACTCACCTTTTGAAAGAAGAATCATCAAATAGTTTTGGAGGAAAGCATTATGATTAACAAAGCTAAAAGAAAAATTACATTAGGCGTACTCGTTGTGAGCGCTGCTATGGCTTTAGCGGCTTGTGATTTAAGCAGTATTGGTACTGGTAATTCAAATCCAGGTTCAGACAATCCAATTAGTTATACCTCCAGTGCTATTGACGACAAAAATAATTCAAGTCTCACTAGTAGTGATTCTTCAATTCCTGTTTTCCTTACAGCAATTAATGCAGTAAACAATAAAGATGAATACGAAATTGGTGACGAATTAGACTTAACAGTTACCGCGACATATTCAAACGGTGATGTTGTGACCGTCGAAGGCTATGAAGTCGAAGGCTACAACAATAGAAAAGCCGGTGAACAAGAAGTGACCATCACCTATGGTGGCAAATCCACAACAGTGACCGTTGTAGTGACCGCCAAGGTTGTGGGCATTACCGTTAAAAACAATCAAGAAAACTACGAAGTTGGTGATGAATTAGATTTAACAGTTACCGCGACATATTCTGATGATACTGCCAATGAAGTGACAGAATACGATGTTTCTGGTTATGATCCTCAAACACCAGGTACACAAACAGTTGTGATTACCTATGAAGGTCAATCAGAAACCGTGGAAATCATTGTTAACGTCCCTGTTATCACAAGCATTTCCGTTGTCGATAATAAAGCTTCTACTGGTTATGAAGTCGGTGAAGAATTAGATTTAACAGTTAAAGCTAATTACTCCAATCACGTTTCCTATGCCATCGAAGATTACGAAGTAAGTGGTTATGATAACTATGGTATTGGTGAACAAACAATCGCTGTCAAATACGAAGAACAAACTGCGACAATCAATATCTTAGTCAATGAACCAGATAACCTCTTCCCAGGTGAGAATCTTACTTCTTTCTTAGAACAAGAACACATTCAAGCAAAAATCCCAACACCAGTTGGCTATAAAACATGGTCAGAAAGTGTTGAAACATATCAAGATGGTTCTAAATACTTCAGCGCCACAACAGACAACAAGGTCTTAGATGGCAGAACCACAATGGTGGAATCATACAGCGCTTTACTAGCAGAAGAAGGCTGGGAAGTCACCTTTGCTAGTGGCACATACTTTGCTTCTAAAGATAATGCTGATGCTAAAATTGAATTCAATAATGCAAATGATCAATTTTCTTTAAGCATTTATGCTTATGAAAAATATCCGTCCAGAAAAACAACTGGTAAGCCAGTCGTTAATTCATCACATTTAAGAGATGGAAATACACTCGTCTTCGGTAACGTTGAATTTGGTATCGTGGCGACTGATTTAGAAAATGGTGCTTTTGAAGTCAAAGGTTGCCAATACAATAACGGCACAATGACTACTGTTGCTAAAAACGCTTTGCGTTTGCGCTTAGGCAAAGTTTCAAGTGGTCGTTGGACATTATCCGATTACCAAGGCAGAAAACTTGGTCAAAAAGCCTTAGGCGAACTCGCTTGGGATGAAGGTAATACAGAATGGATCCTTTCCATTTCTAGTTCCTCAACTTTAGTGGTTAACAATGGTTCTACAACCGGTTACTTATGCTATAACCCACATGGTTCAACCATTACAACATTCTCTCCAAGTGCGAGAAGATCTATGAAGAACTTACAATTCTTCACCATCGATGTTATTGATGTTGTTTATCCAAATGCCGTTTCTATCAGCGGTAACGCTGAAGTTGCAAAGGATAAGAGAACAAAATTAAATGCGACTTTTGATCCTATTACCACAACTGAAAAAGATCTTATTTGGTCCTCTTCTGATAGAAATATCGCTACTGTTGATAATAATGGTGTTGTGACTGGCGTTAATCTAGGCACCGCGACAATTACCGCTACTGCCTATAACAAGGATGTCCCAGTTGTAGCAGAATTTGAAATCACAGTGGTCGAACAACTCTTAGACGCATGGACAATCTTGATGTATATCTGTGGTTCTGACCTTGAAAGTGGTTACCACGCCTTCGCTTCAAGCGACATTAATGAAATGCTTTCTGTCAGTGGCCAACCTGAAGATGTCAATATTGTCATTCAAACTGGTGGCTGCACTTACTGGCACACATCTGGTATTGCTAACAATAAGATCGGAAGATATCACATTGAGAATAAGAAATTAAAGCAAGACGCTTCTTTACCAAATGCTAGCATGGGCGCTCAGTCCACACTCGAATCATTTGTTAACTGGGGCTTAGAAGAATATCCAGCAGAAAAGACTGGTCTTATCTTCTGGAACCACGGTGGTGCTTTTGAAGGCTGTTGCTATGATGACAACTATAGCGATGATGCCTTAGAAGCTCATGAAATCAAAGCGGCAATGGATAACGTCTTTGCTACACAAAATCTCAATAAAAAATTAGAATTTGTCGGTTATGACTGTTGCTTAATGCAACTCCAAGACCTTGCGGAATTCAATTCCCCATACTTCAACTACATGATTGGTAGTGAAGAAACTGAAGCTGGTTATGGTTGGGATTATGACAACTGGCTTGATGATTTATTTGCCTACGCCGATACTGAAGATCTCTTAGCTGAAATCTGTGATACATTCCTCGCTGATAATGGTTGGGATAGTGATCAAACCTTAGCGGTCTTAGACTTAAATAAGATGGAAAATTATTTCAACAAGTTTGAAGCCATGAGTGCTGCTATCAAAGATAAAGTCAACAGCAATAAGACCACATTCAAGAATGTCATCAATAGCTGCAAAAAGTACGAAGATTTCTATAGATTTGGCTTATTTGATGGTAAGGATTTCTTAAACAAATTAGCAAGCAATAACACATTCTCATCATTCGCTACTCAAATCAACGATGTTAAGACTGCTTTAAGTGAAATGATTATTCATAACGCTAAAGGTAGTGATGCTGGTAACTCTAATGGTTTAGCATTCTTCGCGCCACTTGGTTCATATGGTACAGCCACAAGCTATCCATCAAAGCAAACTCACTTCAATAACTGGAAAGCTTTGTTCTAAGTAATCTAAATCCTTATATTAATAAGAACACTCCGTAATGATATCGTTACGGAGTTTTTTATTTTTTCTTACTTATTTAATGCTACAATAATGGCGTTATGGATTTTTATAAATGGTTCTTCTTGGAAGAGGGCAGAACACCTGCTGGTCTATTTTCTCTCTCCCATATATTAACAGTCACTTTAACTCTTGCTATCTTCTTAACCTTAGCGGTTTTTTTAGGCAAGAGATTTAAAGGTAATCCTAAAAAGCAAAACCTAGTTTTGTTAATATCAGGTATCGCTATTGTGGTGGTCCAATTATCAAAGAATATTTGGTTGCTCTGTGAAACAGATAACTTCTGGGATTGTTTAATTGGTAACTGGCCTCTATATTTCTGTGATATTCCAATTTATGTCATTCCATTGGCCGCTTTAACAAAGGGCAGATTCAGACAGTGGTGTATTGATTTCTTAGCCATCTGTGGTCTTTTAATGGGCTTTATGGGCAATTACTTCGCGGGTAATCTATATCCAAGTCACGCGATTGTTTCATTCTCCGTTATTAATGCTTTATTAAATCACTCCATATCCGCTTTCGTGGCCTTATTCATTTGGGTATCTAAGTTAAACAAAATGGAGAAAAGAGATATTCCGTTCTCAATTGGTATTCTCTTTACATTTATGACTATCGCTTTAATCGTGGATTACATCTTTATTCCTATTAAAGGAACACCACGTAACTTTATGTTCTTCTTCCACGGTGATGGCACTCCATTTACCATCTTCCATAACCTAGTTGGCGGACAAAACATTCCATACCAAATCATCATCTATATCTTACAATGTGGTTATATGGGCTTATTCTATGTTGTTTATTACTGGATTATGGGCCTTATCAAAAAGAAACAAGGACAAAATAATTTACAAATTCAAGACTCTACTTCCTCTAACTAAGTAGAGTTTTTATTAATTGCATGATAATATATTCTTAAGAATAGATTATAAATAGTCTAATCAAGGAGAAAAAACCATGGAAGTTTTTGAAATCGTTTTAAACACTAATGAAAAAGTCAAAGGCGCTAAATGGCTAGTTAAAAATGGTAAAGCCAATTTCGTTTTTATCACTGGTATGCAAGAATACGCCACAAGATATGAACGTTTAGCTAATTATCTAAATGAAAAAGGCATTAATGTTTGGATCTTGGACCACTTTGGTCAAGGACTTAACGCTCCAACAGAGGATGATTTACAAAAATGGCCAAAGGATGCCTTTGACAAAATCGTTGACGCTTTATATTTAACAATCCAAGAAGCAAAGAAAAATGGTTTACCAACCATTCAAGGTGGTCATTCCATGGGCTCATTTACCACTCAAGCGAGATTAGAAAAATATCCATTAGCCGCGGATAAAACATTAATTATCGGTAGTAATGGTGGTCAAGGCGCTTTGATGTCCATCGCCGCAGTTTTAGCGAAAATGCTTATCCATAAATCTAACTGGGATAAACCAAATAAGTTCTTCACTGATTTAGGCTTAGGTGGTTATAACAAACAAATCAAAAACCCAAGAACAGGTGTGGACTGGCTTTCATATAATGAAAAGAACGTTGATGACTATATCGCTGATCCATATTTAGGCCATATGAATACTGGTGGCTTCTGGAGAGAATTCCTTAAAGGAATGGCTCAAATCTGGAAGAAAAAGAATATGAAGAAAGTCTCTAAAGACGAAATCATTTTCATCACCTCTGGTGAAGAAGACCCAGTTGGTCAAAACGGTAAAGGTGTGAAATGGTTAGAAAAAACCTATAAAGACTTAGGCGTCCAAAACGTCACCTTAAAACTCTACCCACATATGCGTCATGAGATTCACAACGAAGATGATTATCTCCAAGTTTATGAGGATTGGGCGCAATTTATTCTTGATTAATCCTCATAATTATAAATTATTATCTTGTTAGTATGCCAAAAGTGGTATACTAACTACGTTATGCCTGAAGAAGAAGTAGTTATTAAAAGACAACCGTTCGAAACACGTATCCATGAAATCGATTTCATTCGTGGTATTTTGATTTGTCTTGTGGTTATGGATCACATCTTTAATTTCACGATGAATTTCTCTAGTGGCTGGGCAGGAGCAGAACACCTTCAACCATATTGGGCTTTAAACCAAGCCATGCATTTCTATTGGGATCACCCAGTGAGAATGGTGGTGCGTTGGCTTTGCTTAATTAGTTTCTGCTTTATCAGTGGTATTTCTTGTGCCTTCTCTAAGAGCAATAGCAAAAGAGCCTTGCAAATGGTGGGCATTTGGGCACTTTTATTCATTGTCACTAATATTATTAGAGGCGCTCTATTGGCCAATAATTTTGATACTTCAGTCACTTGCTTTAGAATCGACTTTAACGTCATCGGTGTTTTAGCCTGGTCAACGTTATTATATTGTTTCTTTGAAAAGAAGAATTGGGTGTGGCTATTAGTCGTGGCCTTAATTGGCTTAGCCCTTCACCCATTATGCCTAGTTCTTTCTCGAACTGAATTTGGACATCAAACATACGTCCCATTCTTATGGAGACCATATGTCGGTTCAGAAGTCGAAGGCTCTAATGCCTTAATGCAAGCGGACCATATGCCATTATTCCCATACCTTGGATTCTTCTTTTTAGGCGCTATGGTATCGAAACTCACCTATGCTAAAGATAAAAAGTCATACTTCAAAAAATATAACTGGGAAAGACCAATTTGCTTTATTGGCCGTCATACCTTGATCATTTATGGTACCCATGTTCTTGTAATCTTTGCAGTACTCTCACTAATAGGGGTATTCATTAAATGATGACTGATCTTACCATGTATGAAGCCTTTAAAGAGGCCGCTAATAAAGCTCCTCGTGATTTAGCCATCTACTATGAAGGCAAGAGGATTAATTTTAAAACGCTTTTAAAACGTGTCGATATGGCCGCGGATATCTTATATAACCGACTTGGTGTCAGAGAAAACGACGTTGTCGTTATCGCTCAACCTAACATCCCTGAAACAATCGTTTTGTTCTACGCTTTAAATAAGATTGGCGCCACATCTAATTTGATCCATCCATTCACGCCATTTAACCAAGTGAAACAAATCATGGATAAGACCAACACCAAAGTCGCGTTCCTTTTTGAACAAAGAATCGCTAAAGAAGTAAAACAATATCGTGAAATTGCTGATCAAGTATACGTTACACGTATTGAAGATGATTTACCTTTAATGAAAAAGTGCATCTATCACAATTTCATGAACTTTAGAATTAGAAAAAAATTAGGCAAGATGCCAGCGAGATTCAAATTCGATGGTTTCAAATATACATATCAATTAAAACCAACAGGTAAAGAAGTACCTACCGCTAAAGCGGATAAAAATAGATGCTCTGTGTTATTACACAGTGGTTCCACAACTGGTAAGCCAAAAACCATCTGCTTAAGCGATTATGCTTTTAACTTTATCTCACAATATGCTTACGCTTTCCTAGCGGTTGATAAGGATAAGATGATTGGTCATAAAATGCTCAGTGTGTTACCAAGCTTCCATGGCTTTGGCTTATGTATGACAATGCACGCTCCATTAGTGAATTCATTCTCATCCATTCTTATTCCAAAGTTTAAAGCCACTAAAGTGGTGAAGGCGATGAATGACACCAAACTCACATGTATGTGCGGTGTCCCAACCATTTATGAAAAGTTACTTCAAGAACCAACATTCGTTAATTCTAAGAACTTAAAATACTTACATTGCTGCTTCTGCGGTGGTGACTCTATGCCAGCGGACTTAGAAGAACGCTTTAATAAAACTATGGAACAAGCTGGTTCTAAATGTCGTTTATTCCAAGGCTATGGTTTAACTGAAGCTATCGCTGTTAACTGTGTTAATACCTTTAACGCTAATCGTAAAGGCTCATTAGGCAAAGCTATGCCTGAAGCGACATTCAAAGTCGTGGATGAACAAGGTAACGAAGTTAAACGTGGTGAACTCGGTGAAATTATTATCAAGAGTGGTGCGATTATGCTTGGCTATTATCAAGATGAAGAAGCCACTAAAAACTGCTTAAAAGATGGTTACCTTTATACTGGTGACCTTGGTTATATGGATGAAGATGATTTCATCTATTTCAAACAACGCAAAAAAAGAGTGGTGAAAGTCTCTGGCGTGGCGGTCTTCCCAAGTGAAGTTGAACAACTTATTGAATCAATGCCTGAAGTTACTTCATGTGCGGCTATCCGTATTCCTGATGCAAAACTACAAAATGCTCTTAAGGTTTTCGTCGTTGCTAAAGTAGTGGATGAAACCGCGATGAAAGAAAAAATACTTGAGACGTGTCGTAAATATCTCATTAGATGGTCAGTTCCAACTGAAATTGAATTCAGAGACGAATTACCTTTAACCATGCTCGGAAAAGTTAATTTCCGCATGCTTCAAGAAGAAGAAGACAAAAAACGCGGACTGCTGTGATATAATGTCACTCACATGTGGTCATGGCGGAATTGGTAGACGCGCTGGTCTCAGAAGCCAGTGAGGAAACTCATGGAAGTTCGAGTCTTCTTGGCCACACCAATTTAATGAGCAATTATGAAAAAAGAATATAGAAGAGTTGTTGGTGGATCTATTGTAGGTGGTATTACTGCGATCATTTTAGCGTTTATCTCTTATGGTTCACTAGTGGTCTATTTTGCCATTGGCAAAGAAGAAGATCCAAACGCCGCTCCTATCGTTCTGGGTGGTATTGCCCCAGTCGTTTGTCTAGCCCTTATTGCATTAGGTATTTTCCTTGTTGTCCAAGATGTTAAAAGAAAAACAATCATTGAGAAAGGCACTAAAAGAAAATGCCAGATTTTAGAACTATTCGTTAGACATGTCCGTTTTGTTGATTCATATCATATGGTGGCCACTTATAAAGGTGATTCAGGTCGTCTTTACAAAGTAAATTACCCACTTTCAAAAGAACAATACCAAACTTTAGCTAAAGGTTATGTCTTTGATTGCATCGTTTATAAAGAAGACTGCTCTTTTGAATCAAGTGACGTGAGTCAAGCTCATAGATAATTATGAAAATCGATCGTTATTCGACATGCTGCTATTTAAAGAAAGATGAACAATATCTTCTTCTTTTCCGTAATAAAAAGAAAAATGATTATAACAAAGGTAAATGGATTGGCGTTGGTGGTGGTCTTGAAGGAAATGAAACACCAGATGAATGCGCCATCCGTGAAGTCAAAGAAGAAACAGGCTTAGATGTTCATTCATTAGAATGCGCTGGTGAAGTTGACTTCATCTATGATGGTTACTTTGAAAAGATGTATATCTATGAAATCGCCGATTTCAGTGGCGATATCATCGACTGTAATGAAGGTGAACTAAGATGGATTCCTATTAAAGACATCTTTAATTACCCAATGTGGGAAGGCGATAAAGCATTCCTTCCTTTATTAATAAAGCATGAGCCATATTTTAGAATTAGGCTCACCTATGAAAACGATATTTTGATAAACGCGCAAAAATATTGATAAAAATAGATGATAATTTAATTTATTTATGTAATAATAACAAAGCGCGCTAGGGGTGTAGCACAATGGCAGTGCAACGGTCTCCAAAACCGCTGATGCGAGTTCGATTCTTGTCACCCCTGCCACAACCGTATGTAAATGTCGATACAATTCGGCATTTTTATTTTGGTTTTTCGAAGTATTCTTTGACGTAAAAATCAGCGAGTTCGTCGGCTTCTTTGTCCAATTGTTTTTCTGAAAGCTTTTCATCTTGTTTGAAAAACCACTGGTAATACATCGAAATTCCTAAACAAACATAATATTCAATTTCTATTAATAAATTGTTATCAGATTCAAGCGCGGGAACATATAATTTAGGGTACATTTTCTTTTTTGCTTCTTGATTTCCATAGAAAGCGCAATACCCTTTTTCACCATTTTCTGAATTAATAAACACTTCTTCGTTTGTAAAACAAACATTAAAACGAATAGGAAAATAAAACTTTTTCCTTATATAACTTATAAGTTTTGATAATTCGTTTTTTGCTTTTTCATCAATCCCACTTTCAAAAGAAAAACGAACGCCGTTATATTTGCAAATATTCAAATAGTTTTTCTTGTCTTTTTTATTAATCCAGTAAATTTTTGCCATCTTTAAAAACCAACATTATTATACAAAAAAGCAATAGACATCTCCACTTAGTTGTTTCTACACAAGAATAACACCACAGCATAATATAGAGGGGTATGAAGCAAAGCCACAGGGTATGAAGCTGCAGGTTTTGTATTAAAATAGTTCTACAATACCAAAATAGCAATTAACAACCTTTGAATATTCGAGGTTGTTTTTTGTTGAAAATT
>CAMIVH010000014.1 GCA_946401755.1 uncultured Caryophanales bacterium
ACTCCGTCCGTATTTCTTGTATTCCTCAATCTCGATAGAGATTAGATAGGAATCATAAGGGGAAAGCCTTCCTCTTAGACTAAAAAAACATAATAGGCTGGTGTAAAATCCAGCCTTTTTTAAAGGGTTAATACCGCTTTGGCAGGGTTGGTGGCAACTACGACAACAACGCTAACGCTGGTGCGTTCTATGTCAACGTGAACAACAATGTCTCTAACGCTAACAACTCCGTCCGTCTTTCTTTTGAGAAACAATAATTTCATTTTAACGGTATTAGCATAATCAAAATCGTTCCATCTGGAGCGATACCTGGCCGAGTGCCAAAATTAACGCAGAGGGGCGTTCTAGTAGTGTATATACAATAGATTTATCTTTGATGGATCTATTTATATATATCGAAAAACCGCTAAAGGAAAAAGAAACAATGAAAAGAATAGGAAATCTATTTGAAAAGATTGTTAGTCTGGACAACATCAAACTAGCCATTATAGAAGCTAGTAAAAATAAAAGGAATCGCAAAGAAGTAAAAGCGGTGTTCGAAAACATCGATTTTTTTGTGTCTCAGATCCAGGAGATGCTCATTAACAAAATATTTAACAATTCTGAAGTGATTCATCGTACCAGAATAGAAAAGCTTAATGGCAAAGTAAGAGATATAACTGTATTACCATTCTTTCCAGATCAGATTATCCATCATGCTTTGATGAGAGTATTAGAGCCAGTTATGACGCGCGGAATGTATTATTATTGCTGCGCTAATGTAAGAGGAAGAGGAGAGAAGCATATCAGAGTGAATTTAAGTTATGTTTTAAGACATGATCTAAAACACACTAAATATTGCTTGAAAATGGATATAAAGAAGTATTATCCATCTATCTCTATTTCGCTGCTTAAAAGCAAGCTTAGAAGAGTCATTAAAGATAATGATGTCTTATGGCTTTTAGACACAATTATTAACATCCAGGAGAAGGGATTGCCTCTGGGAACATATACATCGCAATGGTTAGCGAACTTCTATCTCCAGGATTTGGATCACTATATCAAGGAGAAGCTTCGTGCCTCTTATTATTATAGATATGCAGATGATTTAGTTGTTTTAGGAAGTAACAAGCGAAAACTAAAGAAAATAAAAGATGCAATCGTGGAATTTCTTAAATACCAGGCATTAACAATAAAAGATACCTGGAGGATCTTCAAAGTAGATGAGAAAAATGACATCGATTTTGTGGGATATCGATTCTTTAGAAAGAAAATCAGCATCAGAAAAAGGATTTTTAAGAATATAAGGCGCTGTTTAATAAGAATTAGATGGAAAATTGACAATCATAAGCGTGTCATAAGTCACGAAATTAGGCGGTTGGCTTCTTATTACGGTTATATTAAGAATAGCGATTCTTACTATATTAACAGCACTTATATGAAATACATTCCTTTTAATATTCTAAAGAAAAGTGCCTAAATAAAACATATAAAGAAAATACATTTTTTTCTTACTATGTAAGAATGTTTTTATTTTTGTGACAAAAGTCAAACTTTTAAAAATTCGATGATAACTTCTAAATGAGGTAAATATGAAGGAACAAAGAAACATTTGTAGAAACTTTACTCTTAAAGAAGACACATACGAGAAGCTTATTGCTTTATCGAAGGAAAAGGGCTTCTCGAATCACACTGTTTTTGTTGTCCAGAAATGTATCATGGCCTATTACAGAAGAATCGATATGGAAAGATTCAATCGTGGCAAAACTGCAAGAGAGCCAATTCCTCACAAATTAGATCGCCGCAACAACAACAGATATAAGACTGTACACACAATGCTCACAAACAGTGAAAACACTGCTTTGGAATCAGTGATTAAATACCATAACTTTATTGACAAGTATGGCAAAGCTGAGTATTCGCAGTTCTTAGCTTGTGTCATCCTCAGAATGTGGGGAGATAGAGACGAGTCTTCAGAAGACACTCCTAAAGCTAATAAGCCGGGTAGAAGCGGCCTTGATGCTTTAGATCCTAATCGCTTTATAAATGAAAATTGGGGCGGCGATTAAATTCATTAAACAGGTTTTAAGCAAGATAATAACATCTGCTAAAAATAAACAATAAGGAGGCATAAAAGATATGTCAAAAAGAAAATCTTCCAGTGGTAAAAAAGGCTTAATCATCTTTTTAACCGTTTTAGCAATCCTGGGCGTTGGTGCTGGAACAACCGCGATTTTAACAAAAGGATTCAAGCAATGGGGCGAAGCTGAAATCGTTAAAGGCGGCGTTACTGTTGCAAAATTTGAAGCCGATAAGTTACAAGCAGGCACATTGACTTTAATTGACAAGGATGACAATAAATTAACAGCGTCCTTTGAAGGCGAAATCAATGATGACGAAAAGCTTATCTTAGGCGATAGCAAAGCAGTTGCAGCTACTACTAAATCAGAGCTTGAAACTACTTTAGATGGCTACGAACTTTCTCCTAAACAAGTAGAAGAAGTCGAAGGAATCGTTCTTGCTAGAGATTTATGTAAATTCTCTGAAATGAACATTCAATTAAATGTTGAATACGACAAGGATCAAAAAGCTAATAATGCTGTTGAGTATCCTTGGTTTGACGCTATCAGAGTTAATTACAAGATTTCTGCTCCTAGATTAGTCATGACAGCCAATAAAGCTGAAGATGAAGCTAAAGTTTCATATAGAAAGAGAATCAATAATGTCACTTCTTTATATGAAAACATCGCTTTATATGCTTTAGAAGAAGATGAAACAATGTCTCAAAACAATATCGATTTTGTTTCTTTCTCTTTAGAAGCTGAAAAAGACAACACTGTTGAAATTCAATCAGTCGAATTGATCAGAACGACAGTGAATAAGCACAAAAACGACTCTTGCTGGGTCACACAAGCCTAGTAGGAGTCTTCCGCTTCCGCGGATAGGAGGTAAGAAATAAATGAAAAAAATCAATAAACGCTTATTTGGCGCTATGTTTACTACACTTTTGATGGGTTTGACTGCTTGTAACGGCGTGAAAAATGTAGATCCACAACCTAATGATGGTGGGGAATACATTGTTGAAAAGCCATCTATTGCTGTTAGAAAGCTTAGTTCTGGCACAGACAATAACAGCCATAATTATGTGACTTTTAGTTACACAATCACTCCATCGAATGCTTCCGATAGAAGTCTTATTACTACATTGACTTGGGTGACACACAATGGCTGGGAAGATCCAGACTATTATGATGCAAATATTAGCGATTACATAACTGCTTCAGTGAATGAAACTAATCAAACCATCACTGTTACTTGTATGCAAGCCTTTGAAAACCAGGCGAATCTTAACATAACTTGTGCAGCTAACAGTCAATGCACAGCTAATATTCCTATTGATTATGAAGTTAGATTAGACGGTTTTAGTTTTAATGAATTGAAGCAAACATCTTCGTACACAATGGATGGACAAACGTTACAACCATGGTGGGCTGGCACTGCTGAATCAATCAGCATTACTAATTATCCTTCTGAAATAGGCGCTACCTGCTCTTATTGGGATTATGGCAACATCGCTTCGACCACTAAAATGTTTAACTTTCCTTTTAATCAATATATAGGTAGAGCAGCCACTTATTCATACGGTAGCGTCGATAACACTCACGAAACATTAACTACAACATACTCTTTAGATCCGTGCAGTTTGACAGCTTTTGGCTCTGTTTCGACAAACTGGCCAAATAAAGTCAAAGGTTTCTTTGATAACAACGTTCTTCCAGGAGTTGTTCAAAATGGCTTTATGACATTAGCTTCTTTTGATTCTGCAGCTAGCGCATGGGCGGCTCAAAATTTAACAGCAGCCGAGACTTCTGATTTACATAATAATCAATTCACTTTATCTTTTGGCGTTGATGTTACATATACAGGCTCAAATGGTGTTTCGTCAACTATCGCAATTTCTTTTGCATACAGTATTAGTGGACGTTTTTTTGATGTAGCCCTCGGGTCTTTTGCTGTTGAGCCTGGGGTAGAAATCGTCTTCTAAAGAGGAGCTCCTTATGAAAACATTTGGCAACATTATAAAGATATTAATATCTATAGCAATAATCATTGCAGTTGTTTTAGTTGCAATCACGATTGTCAAAAGTATTTCATCATTAAGTGCTGCTTTTGAAGGAGAAAGCCAAACAGTAATAGACGCAACCAGCAAAAACAATGTAAATTTGCCAAGCCAAATTGTAACTCAAATTGAATCAATAATTTTCTAATATGAACAAGATAATTCTTCCTCTTTTAGCAACATTATTAGTGCCTTTTAGTGAAGTAGTAGCCACTTCTTCAGCTGAGATTTTATTTGCTTCATCTCCAGACAATATTGAGACATCCGCGCCTTTGGATGATCTTAGAGGGGATGAAGCATTTAGGCGTGATTATGGCAATGGCTTATATAATGTAGGCGTTGCTACAGGATACAAGGTAGTGGATCTAGGGGAATACAAGTATGGAACTTCTGGATACTCATTATATCTGTATGTTTGGAATTGCGAACAAGATGCTAATTTCTTACATAATTCGCCCAGAAATAGAGTTGAAATATATAATCAAAAAAATAGAGAATATGTTCATCTAAACGTTAAATTTATTCAAAAATCATTTAATCAATTCTATAAGTACAAAGTTGAATTTGATAAATCAACAGTTTCTTTTGTTAGTGATAATAACGATAACAGAGAATATTCCATTGTTGGCTTTGAGGCCTATGAGGACGGTCAACAAAACGCAGTGGATTATACCGTAGGTAAAAACTTTAGATATTCTGGTTATTATTATGATGAAACATTGGAATGTGAGACATCTGACTTTGAAACGTTACATTTGACTGTTCATAGTGCTACATATCGAACAGAATCTTCTAGTCAGTCTGTGAGCGCAAGAAATGATTTATATTATGTTTGGTTTGGTGTTGATAAATCGTTATTTACTAAATATGGAAATATTTATTCCATCCATTGTGATTATTACAATTTCGATTTATCAAATAAAGTCGTTGCCATACTTGGCAATCCAGATTTAAAAAGACCAGATGAGGATCATATTACTGTTAAGACATATTATGACCCTTCATATTATCCAAATGCACGTCCATCCTATTCTGATACTATACGTGAAGATTTTTATTACCATTATCTTTACGATTCATGGGATGGAATTCAACTTTCCGCTGAAGGCCCTTTTGGTAGTATAGGAGATTGTTCCTTCGAAGACCCCGCATGGAGTTATACTATTCCATCTAATTCTTTATCTATGCCTTTAGAGGATCTTAATACAAAATTTACTGGTAGCTATATGGATGGTCAATATAGTTTAGATGATGTTTGTTCTGTTCTAGGCATTAATTTTGCTGATATTGCTTTAAATGAATCTAGCGGCTATTACAAAAATGTTGAAATCAAAGCTACAGATTCTCATAATTTGTTGTCTTATGGTCAACATCATAATGGCTGGGAGAACATCTGGGCTTGGCTTTTAGGCGTTAATACATCTGAACAAGACTTAAAAAATATTCCAGCAATTGAAAGATATACTTCTTTAACTTCTATTAATAATTCTGGATATATTGATTCTGACGATAAGGCGAAGATGACATCATATATGACATCTAATTTAGATGAAGACTTAATTTGCTTCAGATTTATGACCGGTGTTTATGATTCTACTTCGGTCAATTACGGAAAGTTTGTTTATTCACAAGTTCCAGCTACTTATGGATACACTAATGTTGGCTTTATTGCGACATCTTATGTTGCAGTTTTGGATTTTGATATTATCGATATAACTTTTGTAAATGATTTTGGAGAAAAGACTGTTCTTCCAGTTGTGGCTTCTCCAGTTAATATCTGGCCAGATTTTGAGAATACCATTCCTGGAGTAACTAGCATAAATTGGCCAAAGATAATTCGTCTAGTTTTGCTCATAGTGGGACTTTTTATCGCCTTAATATTTGGCCTTTGGCTATTAACCAAAACATTAAAGCTCGATACGAGCAAGAAACGCCGTAGATAAACTATATGGAAAACAAAAATACCGCTCTCACGTTTTTTAAACGCCTTTTGCTCCTAGTTACTTTTGCTGTAGTGACTATTTTATTGTGTTATTCATGCTCAGCTATGGGAACAGTCAGTAATCATAGAATCGATTTAAAATCAGTTATAGGGCTTGTTTTTGAAGCTGAGAATCAGCAAACAGTATTAGTGATCAATTCGTCTGAAGAAGCTTATATAAATACTACCGTGGAAAAGGTAGGCGGCGTTTATTCTTTGGAACTAAGAGACAACGTTTTGTTTCTCAAAAAAGGAGAAGGCGAAGACGCTATGAGACAAATATTTGTTTCAACATCAGACAAAGAACTATTCTGGCAAAATAGAAACGAATTTCTCTATAGATGGGAGGAATAACAGTGTTTAAGAAAATATTTGTTAAAAATGGAAAAGTAAATGTTTCAAGAATAATCCTGGCTATTGTAATGTTTGGATTATTTGTTTTAACAGTTTTTCATTTCTCCTCGCATCAATTATTAGTTAAAAGTGTAGTTGAGCTATTTGATTCAACAGTATATTACTTTAAAAACATCTTTTCTGAAGACATCGTTGTTAAAGAAAAAGTCGCTGTTTTAACTTTTGATGAAGATATCATCAGAAGCGTTCTTCCTATTGATATTGAGGCGTTTGGATATCGCTTTTTATCAATGTTTGAAATAATGGTTAATCAATCATTCATAAAAAAATCCTGGAGTGGATTCTTGCTCTGGTTAAGCAAAGCTGCAAATATCTTTTTGCTATTAGCGATGCCAGTTTTTATTTTCATCATTATTTACTACAATCTCATAATCTTTAAAGATAAAAAATTGAGTGATCCATTAGATATGAGTAAGCCTCTAAAGACATATTTATGGTTTAAGGAAAACATCCTTGCTCACGTTAAATCATTCATGTTAAATCTTTGGCAAGAATTTAAAACAAATAAGATTTTCTTAATTGGTTATATTTGTTTAGCGCTTTATAACATCAATATGTTCTCCTTTGTGCTGACTTTCTTTGCCTGGTATTTATATTTCGTTTTCAGCCTTGATTTAGGCAGTTTATGGGTGCTTGTTTGTAAATTCTTTATCTGTATTTCTCCGTTGCTTTATCCGTTCTTCTGGCCATTCTGGATTATAGGTTTTATTGCTCTCATTGAATTCATAAAAATTAAGCTAGGCTTTAAAAAACTTGAAGATATGTACTCTAAGAATGATGAATTTGTTGATGAACTAGGAATCATAACAGGTATTTATGGTGTTCCTGGATCTGGTAAGAATCTCCTGGAAGTAGCAATAGCAACACAAAAAGAAAAGTTACTCAGAGAACAAGCTTTTAATCAACTGATGGAAATTAGAAGCGAGTTTCCAGATTTTCCATTTAGATCCATTGAAAGAGATGTGGAAGATTTAAAGAATAAGAGTAATATCGTTAACAAGATCCAGATTGAATATTATTTCAGAAATTTTTTTAAAGGTAAAGACGATATTTATGGATATTCTTTGGCCGAAAATAAAAAAGAACATTATGATCAGCTAAAAGTAGTAGGAATCATAGATGAGTTAATTGATTATGCGCAACTTTATTACATCTTTATTTCTTCTTTAGCGGCATCAACTTATTCTCTTAGATATGATAAAGGCATTAAAATGTCACACGCTTTTCCAGATTTAAAATATGACTTTTTCCATCGTGATTTTAGAAATGATAAGCAAAGTGAAAACGCAAAGATTTTTGACTTAAATTTAATCCGCTTAAATAATCAGTTAGATAACGAAAATGACGCTACAGAAGGCGTTTTTGTGCCTAAAAAAGATAAAAACATCACATTATTCGATTTTGGCATTCTTACTTTATCTGAATTTGGCAAGGATAGAGGTAATAGATATTCAAATCAATCCAGGAAAGATCTAAAAGTTAAGCCATCAAACGATGGAACTGCAAACTGTTTAGGTGTTTTAAGACACTTAACAACAGTGAGATATAAGCAATATGGATTCATTGTCTGGGATGAACAAAAACTATCATCTTTTAGCGGTGTAGAAGCTGCAATGGCGGAAACAAATATCTTTATCTCAAAACAGAATAAAACCATCAAAAATGCGCTTCCTTTATGGTTTTTTGAAGACATTATCCTGGAGTGGTTTTCATCCAGGTACAACAAGCTATATCAGAAATATATAAAAATGAGAAACGATCAAACGCTGTTTTCTTATTTTGTCAGCCATGTCAGCGCGTACTTTAACAATTTAGGAAGAAAAATAATGAATACTTTTGGTTATAGAAAGCTTGCATTATCTCTTTCTGGTGTAAACGTTAATGGCGCTCAAGAACAACGCGGAGATGACAGTTTCTATTTAATGAATAAGATCATCTTCTCAGATCGTTATCAGACAGACTGTTACAAAGGATTCTTTGATAACTTAAAACGCCAGGCTAAGCAAGGAATCAACGAGTTTGATTCATTTAGCGGTAAAGTGGCTACAATCCAGGAATTAGTGAAGACAAATGGCTATTTCGCTACAGAATTAGCACAATCAATCATGGAATACCTGGATCAGAATAAAGAAGCGGCTCAAAAAGAGCTGAAAAAGGAGGAAAAGCCTAAAGAGGAGAAGACAATTAACTAATTTTGTAACAATATATGCGCAAGCGCGCCAAAAAAATAAAGGATTTAAAAAAGGCGCGATTTTTGGCGTTGCAAAAATATGATTATAAATAAGGCCATTCGGTTTATTTCTATTCAATGCTTTGTTAGTATATTTTTCTTTGAAACAAAGAAAAAAATAAAATAAAAAGAAATACAAACGCCGGCTTTTCCAAGGAATTATGGCTTTATATGGCTACGGCATCACTAACTACGATAGTCTCTTTTAGGAGAAGGGGAGAAGCTGAAGGAGGAGATATTCTGTGAGCATAAAAAAATGTGAAAGATTGTGAATAGTTTACAATAGTTGGGAATCATTCTAACGACATTTATTTTAAAATAAATAGGAATGATTTAAACTATTCGTGAACGTATTAAAATGATTAGTATAAAACCGCCAGGGGGCACCAGTAAAAGAATAACCTAGATTAAATCTAGGTTTTTATTATATTTATATAGCCGTGAGCATAATTTGAGCATAATTTGAGCATATTAAGGTAAAACATCCAATATCCTATCTTCATTGATGTCTTTTACTAAATGATAGTAAATGTCTAAAGTTATTTTCTTACTTTCATGGCCCAAACGTTCACTAATCTTGCCTATTTCAGAGATATTGAAATTTGGATTGCTTAACAACCAGGTAGCGTTGGAGTGGCGAAGTGAATGGATGGGAATAATTGGTAACGCCGCTTTTTGAGCATGAGCATTAAGAACTCTTCTGATGGAACTATCGCCCACTGGACAAGAGCCAAAGAATAAAAAGTCATCTTCCTGGTATCTCATGTCTTTGATAAAGTCAGAAAGCATTTTGCTAATGCGATTTGATAAAGTGATTGTTCTATTACTCTTCTTGGTTTTTGGCGGCACAATTTCCCAGGAACCGCTGTTCATCTTGCTTGTAACTTGTTGCCTAATCTCGATTGTCTGAGCTTTTGGATCATAGTGTTTAACCTGGAGTCCTCGTAATTCACTAACACGACATCCTAGGTGGCCAAAAACTTCAAAAAGAATTCTATACTTATCGGCATCATCAAAAGTCTTTAAAAACGCTTTGAATTGTTCTATCGTCCAAAATGGTCGTTCTTTTTTTATCTCGTTCTTTCTGGATATAGGTTCCAGGATAATATTAGCTTGTTTAAATTCTTCTGTAGTGATATTGCCACGTTGATAGTGGTACTCAAGAGTCCATCTCATAAAGCGGATGATTCGATTTTTATGATCCGCGGAAATGAGCCTTTTTACAACGTTGTTCTTAAACGTCATCAAATTAGATCTTCTAACAACCGTTTCCAGAGATTCATTCATAAAAGGTTTGATGATGTTCGCACTGTAGACAACAAAGGTGTTCCCAGCTGTGGTGGATTTAACTTTCATCTCATAATAATGCCAGTATTCAGTACAAGCATCGTTCCAGGAAATGAATCGAAGCTTCGACTGATAATCTTTCATAATTTGTTTTTTGAGTTCTTCAAGCGCCTTAAAAGCTTCACGCTCAGAAGCGAAGCCGCGCTTAGTAATTGTTTTATATTCACCGTTAGGCAAAGAAATCGTGGTATGGATCATCCAGGTATTTCGTTTAATGTCTTTAGAAATACCACTGTGTTTTTTAGGCATATGCAATTTTCCGTTTTATAAATATTCGTCAATAAATTTAATTAGTTTTTCAAGTTTAGATTCAGATAGCCATACTAGCTTTGAATTTATGCTTTCAATTAGTTGTTGTTGTGAATCGGTAGTTTTTGTTTTAGGTACATCTAAACCGAGCAACCATCCAGGAGAAACATTAAAGCGTTTGCTTAATGTACTGATGTATGTAGTTCTTATACGATCAACAGAACCGCTTTCCCATCTGGATATTGTAGTCTTAGTAACATTTAGAATTTTACCAAATTCTTCCATGCTCATATCATGTTCTGTTCTTAGCTCATTTATTCGTTTCGCAATTATATTGCGGTATTCAGTTACATCAATTGTTTCCATATCTTACCTCCATCTCAATATTAGAATAAAGTTTCTCTTAAAGCAACAAAATTGTTAAATTATGAAAAAAAGTTGTTGAAATAGTTACAAACTGCAGTTATTATAAAGTTGCGAAAAAAGTTACAAGGAGGCAATTATGGAAAAGAATTTGTTGAAAGCTAGAATCGCTGAAAAGGGCAAAACATGTGAAAACATTGCCGAAGAAATTGGTTTAACAAAAAGCGCATTCTCAAAGAGAATTAACGGTAAAGTGCCTTTTACTATCAGAGAAGTCGCGTTAATCAAAACTGCTCTTAGTTTAAACGAAACTGAAATTTGCAAAATTTTTTTATAAAAAATGTTGCGAAAAATGTAACGAGGAACTCATATGCAGAACACAAAAACAAACAATTTAACGGTTCAGCAAAAGTTGGATCTACTTACTAAATCGCTCTGGGATTACAAAGACATTAGTTCTTACTTTGAAATCAATAAAAACAAATCTATTGAAATCAAAAATGAAGCCAGGGCGCAAAACAATAATCTTCCAAAGTATGATCCAGCAAAAGCAACAGTCGATTCTGTGATGAAAGTGATGGGAATATCACTGGATGACGAAATCAAAAAACTTCGTACAATCACAGGCGCGGATGAACTTGCACTGGCGCCATGCGCACCGTGTTAACACGCTGATGCGAAAATATCCTTTTTAAGAAAAAATATCAAGAGAAAACTTAAAAGTTTTCAAACAAGAAAACAAAGTAACAAAAAAAAGAATTAAAACTTTCAAAAGTATCTGGTGATGGAGATATAGGAGAAGGAGATAGATAAAAAAAGAAAATCTATAAATATCTTTCCTTTTTCCATCTAGGAGGAGTGGTGAATGAAAAATAAAATTATTCAAATCTTAGGAAAAGCTGGTTTATTCTCTCCCATCTATACAGCAAAAATCGCCGACAAAGCTATGGAGATTATAGGTGATTCAGATGTTGATATTGATAAGTTCAATGCCTGGATAGAAAAACTTAATTTCTCCACTGCTAAGAACATTACAGGGTTCTTCATCTGTTGTCTGAAGAAAGCTATAGATAGCAAAGAGTTTATGAAAACTACATTTACTGAAGTAAAGCCTATGTCTGTAGAAGACTTTGAAAAAGAATGGGATGAATGGTGCAGGCTTGTTGAAGATCTTAGTTTAGATCCAGAAAATCCAGATGTTCCAGGAAAAGGAATACTGATCGGAGAGCTTCATTGTGTAGATGGAGTAAGAGGCATTAGCACTGGAGATGGCGGATTCGTTTATCTGGATGGAACAGTGAGTCAGAGATTTAAAAGATTTGAAGATCTTACCATCCAGGAAAAAGAAGATTTGATAAATGCGTTTGATGAACGTAACAGCAAGCCAGGCGGAAGACTGATAATCGCTGATGCTCTTATAGAGAAAATGAGAAGCTTAGCAGGAGGATCTGCAGTATGAGACAAAACAAACCTTATACGAAGCCTGGAGAAGCCTGGATTGATATTTATCCAGGATATGCCATTTCGAATCAAGGACGATGGTATTCGTACAAAAGAAAACAGATCCTCAAACAATTCAAGAATAGCAGCGGCTATTACAGAGTTTATATCCACCTGGATGGATCTTCAAAAGCTTTGTTTACTCATATCAAAGTGGTCGAAGTCTTCGGAGATAAAAATGGCAACAAGATTCCTAAAGATGCGGAGTCGCTTGTCGAACTAAAGATGTCTATCGATCATGTCGATGCGAACAAGAAACACAATTCGCAATCTAACCTGGAATTAGTAACACACCAGGAGAATTGCAGAAGAAGAGAAATCCAGAAGAAAACGGGGGGGGCAGATGATATGCCTTGGCACATTCTATGTGTCATGCGGAACGGAGAAAAACTCTATATCTGCCGTCAGAATAGAAAAGCTTTTGAATCAGTGGTGCAGATGTATAAAAACAAATATCCAGGCGCTGAACAAATCATCAAAAAACAAGAAAAGTTGCCTAAATTAAAAGTCAATTCTTCGTACGAAAAGAATAGTGAGTTTACCTTAATCGTAGATTACAACAAAAAGATGGTTGATCTAATAACCAGGAAAGACAAAAAGCAGCTGCAATCAGAAGCTGAGAGTTATAGCTATTTATGGCCTAAATGCAAAGCTTATGTTGAAGACTGCACTGTAATTCTGTAGGCAACTGTATGGCTGATAAATATAGGCCTTATAAGGGCAAATATAACATTGTGCTTTACACGATGGATGAAAGCATCTGTTATCCGTTTATAAATCCCATCGAACTAGCTAAATGGATCTACAAGAATCCAGGAAAAAAAGAACTCACTAATATCAGAACAAAACTTCACAGGATCAGAATCATCAAAAGCTGCAATAGCAAAAGACGCTGTTGCATAACAATTAACTTTGTTAAATACGAAGTAGAACTTGTCAAAGCAATCTAAGGAGAAACAGTATGACAAAAAAAGAAGCTGATGAAATTTGCAAACTTATCGATGAATCGATGCAGCCATTTTATATGACTCCTTCTGCTCCCATCATGATGATAACACCTTCAAAGGCATGCACTGTCAAAGAGCATGTTCAGAAGATGGCGATGCGGAGGAAATCTTGATGAATATTCACGATCTAAAAATTCAACATTGCTACTACGTTGATGTCGATAGCGGAATCAAAACATTTGAGCTTCGTTATGATGACAGAAAATACAGTGTCAATGACTTAATTAGATTCACTGAAGTATTTCCTGGAGGCAAACTGCAAACACATAATGAGCTGTATAAAATTATGTACATTTTGCGGAATGTTCCAGAATACGGATTGAGGCCTGGATATTGTATCCTGGCTATCAAAAAAATCGGAAAAATTCCCCAGGTTTAGGAAAGGGAATTATATTGCCCAGTTTAACTCACATAAAAAAGCCACTGCAAGACACGATGAACACTAAAAGCTGAAAGATGCACAATACGGACTGCGTGTAAAGGTAGAGAACTCCAATGTCATGGGTACTGTTAAAGGCTTTCTGGGAGAAGAGGTAAAACATGGTACTTTTGATTGTAACCTGGCATGACTATCCATACGATGAATCAGATTTTGATCGCGGCGTAAAAGATGAAACATACCAGGAAAAATATGAATGTCAAAACTTTAAAGAAGCAGGCAAAAAGTTATCTTCATTAGATGGCTCTCAATATAATGGCCATGAAATTGTGAATTACACAATGGTGGGCTAGATTATGTCAATAGGGCTAGGAAAAAGATACTGGGTAAGAATCCTGGAATATCACTTCGGAGATTTAGATTCTTGCTTACAGTTTATGAACGAAAACAAGCCTAAAAACGAAAAGGAATGGTTTGAATTGAGGCCACTTCCAAAAGTTGTAAAAGGCAAGGCTGTTTCTTGTAAAGAATATCAAGTTAGTCTTGTAACAGACGCTGACAGAGGAAAATGAAAGGAGGCAATTATGAATATAATGCTGAAAAAACCAGGTAAAGCTGAAGAGTCATCCACAACGGAATCTGAAGAGAAGATCTTCGACATGATTTCTGATCCAGAATTCGTCACTTTCAACGAAGAACATCACATTGGAATGTACATCGATGATAGAGGCGCTTATTCTGGCTTAAAGAGAAACTTTTTATTCAGCGGTAGCATAATCTATGGAGTTGCTATCTTCGTGGGCTTAGATAAGCGAGGAAGAGCAATAAACATAAACTCGAAGCAAAAGAGTTATATCGGCGCTTATATGAAGAGATTCGCTCTGGATTAGCCTGGATAATTATAAATTATTTAAAAAATTTGCTTACATTTGTAAGCATTTTTTTGTTTTTTGGGCAAAAGTCAAACTTTTAAAAATTCGATGATAATTTTTGTGTAGCAGAAAAACTGTTGATTTTTGGAGGTAATTATGAAAAAGAAAAAAACAGAAAATGCAAATAAAGCTATGGCTAGAAAAATAAACTTTTGGCACATCCTCGGCATTGTCGGTTTAGGTTTTTTAGGCCTTGGCGTAGCTGGTGGCACAATCGCTGGCATCAGACAAGCTGTGCTCCACGCAGAAAAGAACAAAGAATTCTCCGTTGCATTTAACTTAGAAGAGGGCAAAGTTAAAGGTAAACGCGGCCACGATGCTGTAGGCATGGTTGCTGGAATCAACGGCGAAAAGAATGACTTTGACAATGCGTTCCCATGGAAAGGCATCAAAACAGTCAAAGACGAAAATGGCGATTATTTCCGTAGAGTGCCTAAATTCTACGAAAGAATCAATTACAAAGCAGGCGAACTCTTAGAGTATTCAATCACTTCTGTTCCTAAGAAGGGTTATCATGTCGCTCCTGCATTCATTAACGGCGACGAAGAACTCGACTTCGTTGATATCGCTAAGTATGAAGCAAGCATTGATAAAAACGGTCATTTAAGATCTCTTCCAGGCGTTATGCCAGAAACAGCTGGTCACACATTGGATCAATACCGCGAACTTGCCGCTGCAGATGGCAATCAATTATTCAACTGGAGAGAAAATCAAGCTTTACAAAGCTTATTCGTGGTTGAATTTGCGACATTAGATTCTCAATCTATCATGGCTGGCGAAACTCAATATGTCGCGATGGTGCATGAAGTTACCGCAGAAGAAATTGCAGAAGAAAAGGTATCTGAATTAAACTTCACAATCGATGAAGACTGTAGAATTGATACACAAGGCGATCTCGAAAAATACTTCAAAGCAAATATGAAACATGTTGATATCACAGTGGATTATACAGATGAAGATGAAGAAAATATCCATTTTGAGAAGACAGTTGCTGCTAAAAAAGTAGTTATCGAGAATGATGAAACAGTTACAGTTACAATCGATCAAGCTTTAGAAGTTAAAGATCTTCCAGCAGATACAGCAATTTATCTCAGCTTTGGCTCTTATAATTATCATAAGACTGGTGCTTCAGACGATAGAAAAGGATCTAGCAATGGTGCTTCCTTAAAATCTAATGAAGTTACAGCTATGAATTATCGTGGCGTTGAAAACTGGTATGGCAACACTTATACCTGGTGCGATGGCTTAGCCACTTATCAAGATGGCAATGGCAAATACATCTGTGTATCTATGGACGCGACTAAAGATAATGATAGAGCTTCTTATAAGAAATATAGCGTTACAGATATGGACGCGACTAAAGCTCTTGATGACGGAATCTTCTTCAATCAATTTGATATGGATGATGAAGTAACTTATCAATACGATAGTTTCGGCTTCAGTTTCGTCTCTAATAATTATCAAATTGGCTGGGTTGGTGGCTGCTGCGGCAACGGCGCTGACGCTGGTGCGTTCTATGTCGACGTGAGCCACAATGTCTCTGACGCTTACTACTCCGTCCGTATTTCTTGTATTCCTCAATCTCGATAGAGATTAGATAGGAATCA
>CAMIVH010000015.1 GCA_946401755.1 uncultured Caryophanales bacterium
CCACCAAAGGTGGAATCTTTGCTATCGATGTCTTTTATGATGATATCGCTAACTATAATAAGCGTATTATTGTCAGCACATTAAATAACAAATCAGTGCCTTTAAACGAGCTTCCAAAATATGAAGACTTCATCCTTGTGTTTGGTAATGAAAGCCATGGCGTGAGTAAAGACATTTGCGATATCGCCACTGATTTTGTGAAGATTGAAATGAGTGATAATATCGATTCTTTAAATGTTGCTGTAGCAGCGGGAATCTTGCTCAATCACTTAAAATAAATAGATTTACTTATCCTAGACAAAACAATATTACAAATAATCATATGTAATATGGTTTTTTGTGCTATAATCAATAACGATTTTGTAGTGAGGTCCTTTATGGAAAATGAAAAATTATTAAATCTAAAGAACAGCGCTCTTAAGGAAGTAGAAGAGGCTAACAGTGTTGATTCATTAAACGCTGTCCGTAATACCTACTTATCAAAGAAGAGCGAACTATCTTCATTAACTTCACAAATTGGTCAATTACCACCAGAAGAAAGAAAAGCCTTTGGTGCGGCCTTAACTGAAGTGAGAGTGGCGATTACTACCGCCATTGAAGAGAAGATGACTTATTTAAAAAATAAGGAATTAGAAGAAAAGTTAGAAAAAGAACAAATCGATATTTCTTTACCAGGTGTTTCTTATGAACCAGGTGGTCGTGACCCATTCTATGTCATCCAAGATGAAATGATTGAAATCTTCTTAGGTATGGGCTTTGAAGTCGCTGATGGTCCAGAAGTGGAAAAGGATTTATATAACTTTGAACTTTTAAACATTCCAAAAGATCACCCTGCAAGAGATATGCAAGATACCTTCTATATCAATGATAATGAGTTATTAAGAACTCATACTTCCCCAGTTCAAGCTAGAACCATGGAAGCGAAGAAAGGTGCACCTGTTAGAATTATCTGCCCAGGCAAAACCTATAGAAGAGACGATGATGATGCGACTCACTCACATCAATTCGCCCAAATCGAAGGTTTAGTTATCGATAAGGGTATTAATATTGGTCACTTAAAAGCGACCTTAGAATTATTCGCTAAAAAGATGTTTGGCGAAAAACGTGAAATTAGATTAAGAAGTTCTTACTTCCCATTCACTGAACCAAGTGTTGAAGTTGATATCACTTGCGCTAACTGTGGTGGTAAGGGCTGCAATATGTGTAAAGGTACTGGCTATATTGAAATCTTAGGTGCTGGTATGGTCCATCCAAATGTTTTAAAGATGAACGGCTACGATCCAGAAGAATATAGTGGCTTTGCCTTTGGCGTCGGTATCGACCGTATGGCGGTGCTCCGCTATGGCATTGATGACATCAGAAAACTTTACACAAACGATGTCCGCTTCTTGAAACAATTCAAGAAAATGAGCTAATAATGGGAGGAATTAAGTATGTTAGTTAGTTTAAAAAACATTAGTCAATATGTCTCATTAGAAGGCTTAACTCCAGAAGATATCGCGAATAAGTTAACATTCGCTGGTGTCGAAGTGGAAGAAATCTCTAGATTAGCCAGTGGTACAAACCTTGTCATTGGTGAAATCAAAGAATGTGTCGCTCACCCAAATAGTGACCATCTCCATGTCTTACAAGTTAATCTTGGAGAAAAATATGGTACCACTCAAATCGTCTGTGGTGCCCCTAACGCACGCACGGGTTTAAAAGTTATTGTTGCACGTGTAGGCGCTAAGCTCCCACAAATCGAAATCAAAGATGGTGTCATCCGTGGTGAAGCAAGCCATGGTATGTGCTGCTCTTTATTAGAACTCGGTGTTGATGGTAAATATCTTTCCGACTATCAAAAGGCCGGTATTGAAGAATTACCAGCCGATGCTCCAGTTGGCGAAGAAAACGTCTTAGGTTATTTAGGCTTAGATGACGTAGTGTTGAACCTCTCTGTTTTAGCCAATCGTCCAGATTTATTAAGTGTCTTTAATGTCGCCCGTGAAATCGGTGCTTTATATGAAAGAAAAGTGAACTTACCAGAAGTCGCCGCTAAAGAAGATTTCAAAACCAAATTAGTAGTGGGATCTAAAACAAAAAGATGTTCCCAATTCTCTGGTAAAGAAATTAAAGGTATTGTTACAAAGCCATCACCAAAATGGATGAGTGATTACTTAATGGCGATGGGTGTTCGTAGTATTAACAATATCGTCGATATTGGTAACTATGTCATGCTCATGACTGGTCAACCATTACATATGTATGATGCCGATAAATTAGCCAAGGCTGAATTATATGCTCAAGATGACTATGAAGGTGATTTCGTCGCTCTTGATGAAAAGACCTATAAAGTCATCCCAGGAGATATCGTTATCTGCTGTGACAATAAACCAATGTGTTTAGGTGGTGTGATGGGCTCCTTAGCGTGCGCTGTTGATGAAAACACCAAGAACATCTATATTGAAGCCGCCTCTTTCGATGGTGCTTCTATCCGTCATACATCCAATAGATTAGGTTTAAGTAGTGAATCTTCACAAAGATTCGTGAAGGGCACAAATCATTTCCAAGCTGAATTTGTTCTTAACTATGCCGCGAGCTTAATCAATGAATTATGCGACGCTAAAGAAAATAGCAATAACGTTCATTATCAAAGCGAACAACCAAGAGAAGATAGAATCAAAACTTCTATTGAGAAGATCAATGATCGTCTTGGTACAGAATTCTCCAAGGAAGAAATCGTTAATGTCTTAACAAGACTTAACTTCAAATTAGAATTTGTGAACGATAACGAATTCCTCGCCGAAGTCCCATTATATCGTTTAGACGTCACTTGTGACGCTGACTTAAGCGAAGAAGTTATCCGTCTATTAGGTCTAGAACATGTGAAGAGCATTTTACCATGCTTAGACACTAAAGTCGGTATGCTCTCCTTAAGACAAAAACGTTTAAAGAACATTCGTAGCTATCTCCTTTCTCAAGGCTTAGACGAATGCTTAACATATTCTCTTGTTTCTAAAAAGAAACAAAATGACTTCAACTTATTAAATAAGGAAGAACATTACGTCATCCTTAATCCATTAACCGATGAAAGAGAAGTCTTTAGAACCCATATCTTAGCCTCCTTATTAGGCGCTGCTTCTTATAATGTCGCTAGACAAAACAAGAACTTAGCCTTATTTGAAACAAGCAATATGATTTCTAAACAAAGTAGAAGCGAACACCTCGCTATCGTTTTAGTGGGTCAAGACATTAGACAAGGTCAATTAGTGAAAGAAAACTATAACTTCTTCCATATGAAGGGCATTGTCGAAGGTTTATTCACCATCTTAGGTGTCGAACCAACCCGTTATAGATTTGATAGATTCGTTGATGAAGGTCATGAACTCCATCCAGGTAAAGCGGCGAACATCGTTTTCCAAAACAAGAAGATTGGTGTTCTTGGCGAACTCCATCCAAATCAAATTGAAAAATATGATTTAGGTAAGACCAACGCTGTGGTCTTAGAAATGGATCTTGAAGCCTTATTAGACGCGAAAGTTAGTGAAACTAAAATGGCCCCAATCTCTAAATTCCCAAGTGTTTCTAGAGACTTAGCCTTCGTCCTTGACGCTAAGATTGCCGCTGGTGATTTAGTCAAAGCCGTGAAGAAAGTCGGTGGCTCTTATGTTGTCGGCTGTGAAGTCTTTGATATTTATCAAGGTGCTAATATCGCTGAAGGTAAAAAGTCTATGGCTATTTCTGTTACATACCGTAAAGATGATGGTACCTTAACAGAAAAAGAAGTCAGTGACGCCGAAGAAAAGATTAAGTTCGAATTATCACGTAACTTCAAAGCGGAGATCCGTAGTTAATGAAATTAAATAGAGCAACATTACCAGAACAAAAAGCTCAAACCTTCACCGAAGAGTTAGATTTTAGTAAGCAAACTTTTGATGAAAATCACGTCAAAAGAATTGAGTCTTGTAGTGTCACAGTGGTGGCCACTGAATTTGGTGATGTCATGCAGTGTGTGATAAGTGGTAAAGCTCATGTTGTAGCCTCTTGCTCATATACACTTGATGATGTTCCTCTTGATGTTACCTTCCACGATAGTTTCTATTTCACTGATTCTAAAGATGACGAAGCAGAAGACTGCTACTATGAACCAAATGTCGAAATCGATTTAGATCCACACATTTTGGCTCTTATCTTAGCGGAAGTTCCACACAATATCGTCAAAAGTGGAGCAAAGTTACCAAAAAGTGGTAATGGATATCGCGTTCTAAGTGAAGAAGATTTCATCAAAGAAAAAAGTCATAAAGGAAACAGTGCATTCGATGTTCTTGATAGCATTGAATTCGACGACTAACTTATAAAATAACTTCAAAGAAGTTAAAGTATAAATCCCATCCAAAAAATGGGATTTTTTCTTTATCTAAATATTTCTTTAAATATATATTGCAATTCGCTTAATTAGGTGTGATAATATAGTCACCAGTGGTAATACAGTGGGAGAAAGTGGGAAATAATGTATTTCGGAAGTTTTGTTCATAGCTTAGATGAAAAAGGCCGTTTAATGATACCTCGTAAAATGCGAGATGAATTAGGCTATAAAGTCTACATTATGAAAGGCTTTGACGGTTCACTCTCTTTGTATAACGAAGAAAGATACCTCGAACTCGTTAAGGAATTCTCTAGACTTTCATTTAATCAACAAAAAGTCCGTGACTATCTCCGTATCCAATTTGCCAGCACTTACGAAATGGAAGTCGACAAATTAGGAAGAGTGCAATTACCAACCGCATTACTCAACAAGTACAATATCTCCAAGGAAGTCATCGTCCTCGGTATTGGTGACCACATCGAAGTTTGGGATAAAGCCAAATATATCGAATACGAAGAAAGCGTTAAAGATTCATTCGAATCTATCGCTGAAGATATTGATACTAAGAGGGACTAATATGGATGAACATATTCCCGTCCTTCTTAACGAAGTTATAACCGGTCTAGACATCAAATCATCTGGCACATACGTTGATCTAACTGTCGGAAGAGGTGGCCATAGTAGTGAGATATTGTCTCGCTTAGATAATAAAGGACATCTCATCTGCGTGGATCAAGATGAGGAAGCTATCGTCGCTTCCCAAGCCAGATTATCTAAAATCTCAAATAACTTTGAGATAGTTAGAAGTAACTTCTCCCATTTAGAAGAAATTCTAAAAGATAAAGGGATTGAAGAAGTTGATGGCATCTTGATGGACCTCGGTGTTTCCTCTCCACAGTTTGATAAAGGAGAAAGAGGATTCTCTTATAAAGAAGACGCTCGCCTAGACATGCGTATGGATCAAAGACAAGATCTTACCGCTTATAACATCATTAACACTTATTCATTAGAAGATTTAACAAAAATCTTCCAGATATATGGAGAAGAGAAATATTCCTTCTCAATCGCTAAAAACATCATTAAAGCTCGTGAGTTAGCTCCAATTGAAACAACATTCCAATTAGTGGAGATCATCAAAAGAAGCAAACCAATGAAAGAGCTTAAGAAAGTGGGCCATCCCGCTAAACAAGTATTCCAAGCATTAAGAATCGCCGTCAATGACGAACTCAATGTCTTAGAAAAAGCCTTAAAGGCAGCCTTAAAACATTTAAAACCAGGTGGAAGATTGGCCGTAATTACATTCCACAGTGGTGAAGATAGAATTGTTAAAAACATCTTCAAAGACGCGGCCGTGAGCGTGGGTAATAGATTTGACGGCCCAATGCTCGAAAAAGAAAAGGATTACATCCTTATTAATCATAAACCGATTACCGCTAGCGAAGCTGAATTAGAATTTAATCACCGTAGCGCTAGTGCAAAGCTAAGGATTATTGCAAGAAAAGAAAGGGGGCAACAATCATGGTTATGAAAGACAAACTAGTCAAATTCCATCATAAGGGTATGTATTACCGTTTCCGTAAATTAGGAATCTGCTTTTTAGCGGCAGTATCTCTTGGAACCATTGTTGCTGTTCCAACCTACATCACCTTGCGTGAAATCACTGCTCAAGCCCAAAAAGCGGAAGCGGAAGAACCTGAGTTATTAGAAGAAGATAGTGTTGATCTATCATCTTATTAATAAAAATTTCTCCTTATTTGTCCATTTCCTCATGGACTGAAGTCGTAAGTGACATTGCGACTTCTTTTTTCTTTTAGTGATTTTTCAGTATTTTATTAGTAGAAAATAAGTGCAAGAATACCTCGAATAGACCTTTCTTAACTAATAAATAGTTAAATTGTTGTATATTAGTAAAAAGTTATTTAAAATAAAGAAAATTGGTATTTTATTATGGATAAACCTATTGCAGCAATAGAGCTCGGAAGCAAAAAATTAAAATTAGTCGTCGGTTATGAAATCGATGGACAAGTATATGTTTTATATACACTCACAAAACCTTATGGTAACTGCATTGAAGGCGGTAACTTTGTTGACGCTAATAGAGTAGCGGAAACAATCGGTAGTATCCGCGAATTCACGGATCCATCCGCTAAGTTAAGACTTAACATCTCTGATGTCTTATTATGCTTACCTCCATACGGTTTAGGTATCTATCAAACTAGACAAGTGACAACCGTTGTTACTGAAGATAGCAAGATCAGTAACCTCGATATTAAAAATATCTATGCTTTAATTAGAAATAGCGCTTATCCATTAAATGATAAAGCTCTCGTGGATGTCGTTCCTGAAAGCTTCACCTTAGACCATGGCCGTATCTTCGCCCGTCCTCCTATGGGTGAATCTTCTAGCACATTAACCGTGAGCGCGAAGGTCCAAACCTTACCAAGTGTCTTAGTGGATAATTATCAATCAGTCTTAATGAGTGGTGGTATGGTTTCTAGAAGAAACGTTGTCTCTTCCTTAGCTGCGACTGAACTTATTAATTCTTATCCAAATATGCCTCAATCCTATATCCTTGTTGATATTGGTAGTAATATCACAACCGTCTCATTCATCGGTAATGGCGCTTTATATGGTTCTACTTACTTTGATTGGGGTGGCGATAACATCACTGAAAAGATTATTGAAAGATTCAATATCAACGAAGCTGATGCTGAAAAATATAAGATTATGTACGGCATTGACTATAGTGAAATGAATTTCAAAGCACCAATCTGCACAACTGAAGACGCGGAAGGCCAAGAAGTGCATCATTACAATGACGAATTAAATGAAATCATCAAAGGTGAACTTGAAACATTTGTTGAACAATTAAATGACGCGATTAATCAGATAGTTGCTTCTCACGATAAATCTTATAGAAGTTTCCCAATGTTACTCATTGGTGGTGGCGCTGAACTTAATGGTCTAGTGCAATATATCACTCCTAAAGTGATGTCTGAAACTATTGAGGTCATTAGACCTAAGACATTAGGAGCAAGAAACGCGACCTTCTTTAACTGCTTGGGCGCTATTCTTACTCAAAGTCGTTATCCAAACTTAAATGATGAATCTCACCCACGCGTTGGTGTCTTAACGCGTAACAATCCAAACCAAGCTAAATAGGAGGAGAGAACCTTATGGAAAATTATGACTTAGATAATTTTGAACCCGCTGCTAAGATAGTCGTTATTGGTGTCGGTGGTGCTGGTAATAACGCCGTTAACCGTATGATCGATGAAGAAATCCAAAACGTTGATTTCTGGGTCGCTAATACTGATAAACAAGCTTTAAGTACAAGTAAATCTCTCCATCGTTTAATCTTAGGTCAAGAAATCACTGGTGGTTTAGGCGCTGGTGGTGAACCAGAAGTTGGTGAAAAAGCCGCTGAAGCAAGCACTGATGATATTAGAGAAATCGTTAAAGACGCTAATATGGTCTTCGTCGCTGCTGGTATGGGCGGTGGTACAGGTACAGGTGCGGCCCCAGTTGTCGCCCGTATTGCTCGTGACGCTGGTGCTTTAGTTATTGCGATTGTTACCCGTCCATTTACTTTCGAAGGTAAAAAGAGAGTTGTTAATTCCATCGCTGGCTTAAATAAATTAAAAGAAAACGTCGACGCAATCATCGTCGTTAGCAATGATAAACTCTTAATGACTGCCGGTAATGCTTCTATCAGTTCCGCATTCAATGAATCTGATAAAGTTTTGGCACAATCAGTAAAAACTGTTGTTAACTTAATTCTTTTACCAGCCGTTATTAACTTAGACTTCGCCGATGTTCGTAACACCTTAAAAGATTCTGGTGTGGCGATGATTGGCTTTGGTGTTGGCTCTGGCCCAAATAGAGCTAAAGACGCCGCTAATGCTGCGCTTAATTCTCCTTTATTAGAAGCCTCAGTTTCAGGGGCTAGAAAGGCGATTGTCGCCGTTACCTGTGGTCCTAATGTCTCCTTATTTGACGCCCAAGACACTGTTAACCTATTAATCAATGCATCTGGTCATGATGTTGATGTGAAATTCGGTGTGGCTATTAACGACCAACTTAACGATGAAATCTTAGTCAGCATCATCGCTAGTGACTTTGAAGAAGACTTTGACTTTACAAAGACTTCTAACTATGTCGCCCCAAGTCGACCAATCGAATCTACTGTTCTTACTAACTTAGAAAAAGAAGAAGAACAACCAAAAGAGAATAACGAAGAAGATATGGACACCAATTCCATTCTTCCAGACTTCTTACAAAACTAATTTATTGCCTTTAAGACAATAATCTAATATTATTATTTCGTCCTAGAAGACAAGTCTTCTTATTAACTGCTATTA
Organism: uncultured Caryophanales bacterium; assembly: GCA_946401755.1. Taxonomy (GTDB): domain Bacteria; phylum Bacillota_I; class Bacilli_A; order RFN20; family CAG-826; genus RUG14515. The sequence continues at coordinate 8,707 of CAMIVH010000015.1, forward strand.
GAGAGTTTGGGATGGTGGAAGCCAAACAGTAAGAATAAGAAGGTATCACTTCTTTGTATGAGTGCTGAACTAATAGTAAGCCTCCCTCGCTCCTAGGAGATGGAGAAAATAAGTGCTAAAGATAAATCTTTAGAACTAAGGTGGTACCGCGCTAAATAAGCGTCCTTAGATGGACGCTTTTATATTGTTAAGGAGAAAAATATGGATTACAAACAAACACTCTTAATGAACAAATCCAATTTCGAAATGAGAGGTAACCTTAATCAAAAGGAACCAGTCCTTGTTAAGAAATGGGAAGACGAAAAGATCTACGAAAACATGAACCTCAACCGTAAAGAGGCCAAAGAATTCGTTCTTCATGATGGCCCTCCATACGCGAATGGCGATATGCACTGTGGTCATATGCTTAACCGTATTCTTAAAGACTTAGTTATTCGTTATAAGAATATGCAAGGCTATAAGACCCCATTTGTTTTTGGTTGGGATACACATGGTCTTCCAATTGAAAACCAAGTCACTAAAAGTGGTGTTGATAGAAAAGCTATTCCATTAACCGAATTCCGTAAAAAATGTGAAGAATATGCCTTAACTCAAGTTGCTAAGCAAAAAGAACAAGTTAAACGCTTAGGCTTATTAGGCGATTTTAATAATCCATACTTAACTCTTAAAAAAGAATATGAAGCTAGACAAATCGAAGTTTTTGCTTCTATGGCCATTCAAGGCTTAATTTATAAAGGCTTAAAACCAGTTTACTGGTCACCAAGTAGTGAATCCGCTTTAGCGGAAGCGGAAATCGAATACGCTGATGTTTTATCTCATAGTATTTATGTCGCTTTCCCTGTTAAGGATGGTAAGGGTGTTGTGGATGCTGATGCTAGACTCGTCATCTGGACAACCACTCCATGGACATTACCTGCTAACTTAGCGATTTCCGCTCATCCTGACTTCGTTTATGGTGAATATGATACGGACAAAGGAAAACTAGTTTTCCTCGCTGAATTCGCCGAAAAACTTAAAGAAGAACTAGGATTAGAGAAGTGCGAACTCATCAAACGCTTCAAAGGTAGTGAATTAGAGTTCGTTGTTTGTAAACATCCTTTCTATGATAGAGACTCTTTAGTCATCGTTGGTACACACGTTACTGATGACGCTGGTACTGGTTTAGTCCATACCGCTCCTGGTCACGGTGTTGAAGACTATCAAGTCTGTATGAAATATCCAGGTCGTGGACTAGAACCATATTGCCCTGTGGATGAACACGGCAAAATGATGAAGGGTACTGGTGAAAGATTAGAAGGTCTTTTCTATGAAAAGGCTAACGATGTCGTTTTAGAAATCTTAACCGAAAACGGTGCTTTACTTAAACACACAACCTTCACCCATAGCTATCCACACGATTGGCGTACACATAAGCCAGTCATCTTTAGAGCCACCAAACAATGGTTCTGCTCAATTGAACCAATTAGAGAAAAACTCTTAAAAGAAATCCATAACGTTAAATGGTATCCAACCTGGGGTGAAACCAGAATGGTTAATATGATTAAAGATAGAGCGGACTGGTGTATCTCCCGTCAAAGAGCGTGGGGTGTCCCAATTCCAATCTTCTATGCGGAAGACGAAACCCCAGTTATCGATAAAGCCGTCTTTGAACATATCGCTAAACTCTTTAAAGAGTTTGGTAGTAACGTCTGGTATGAAAGAGACGCTAAAGACTTATTACCAGAAGGCTACACAAACCCACACTCACCAAACGGTAAATTCACTAAAGAAAAAGACATCATGGACGTCTGGTTCGACAGTGGTTCCTCTTGGAATGGCGTTTTAAATGATAGAGGTATCCAATATCCAAGTGATTTATATCTTGAAGGTAGTGACCAATATCGTGGTTGGTTTAACTCTTCACTTATTTTAAGTGTCGCTACTCACGATGTCGCACCATTTAAGAATGTTGTTTCTCATGGTTGGGTATTAGACGAACACGGCGAACAAATGCATAAATCCAAAGGTAATGGTGTAGATCCTACTAAGATCGCTAATGTTTATGGCGCTGATATCTTAAGACTTTGGGTTGCTAGTGTTGATTATCAACAAGACGTCCGTATTGGTGAAAACTTAATTAAACAAGTGGCAGACCAATATAGAAAGATTAGAAATACTCTTAAGTTCATCTCTTGGAACTTAGTGGAATTTGATCCTGCTAACAAAGTTAGCGAGTTCGCTAGACCAGATGAATATATCTTAGAAACCCTCAACTTATTAGTGAAGAATGTCACTGAAGCTTTCGATAAGTTTAACTTTGGTGAAGCCACAAGTGAAATCATGACATTCATGTCCACTGATTTAAGTAGCTTCTATTTAGATATTAATAAGGATGTCTTATACTGCGAAGGTAAGGATTCCTTAAGAAGAAAACAAGTTCAAACTGTATTATATACAGTTGGTGAAACATTATTAAGATTACTTAATCCAATTCTTCCATTCACTATGGATGAATTTAATCTCAATATGCCAGGTGAAAGAAAATCTAATCCACAATATTATGATTATCCAAAGGCCAACGCTGTTAACCAAGCAGTGTTAAACGAATACGAACAATTCAAGCTCTTAAGAGATGATGTTTTAAAGGCCCTAGAAGACGCGAGAAATAACAAAGTTATTGGTTCCGCTCAAGAAGCTTATGTCAGTGTTAAATTCACTAACGAAGACTTAAAAACACTCTTTAATAGCTTTGATGCACATTTAAGAAACCAATTATTCGTCGTTAGTGAAATCAAAGAAGAAGATAACGATGGCCCAACATATCAAAATACCCAAGTCAAAGTTATCCATCACCCAGGTCATTTCTGTGAAAGATGCTGGAACTATGAAAGTGATGCTGTCCTTCAAGAAGACGGCACATACTTATGTAAACGTTGTAATGAGGTCATTAAATAATGAAAGAGAAATTATTAAGTGGCCTTAAATGGTTCTTTAGATCATTTATTTGGTTAGGTTTAGTCCTTTTAGGACTAGACATCTTTACCAAACAATTAATCATGTCTGTATCAAATGGTCAGTTAGGTGTTCTTGCAGACTGGGGCATTGTCCGTATTAGTTATGTACAAAACGAAGGCGCTGCTTTCGGCTTTGGTACAGGAAATGAAGTCGCAAATAGAATCATCTATCTTATTGTTGCGACACTTATTTCCGCTGGATTAATTACTTATTTAATCCTCAAAAGAAAAGAAACAAAGCTCTTCGTTAGAGCGGCTTTAGTGATGGTAGTTACCGGTGCAATTGGCAATATGATTGACCGTATTTTCTATGGTCCGCTTCAAGGTAAAACTGGTCTATTCTCTGGCAAGGTAGTGGACTGGATTGACTTTGATTGGTTCTGGCGTTATGTCTTTAATATTGCAGACTGCTGCATTGTTATCGCAGCCTTTATGCTCATCATCTACATCATCGTTGCAGAGGTTAAAGACTATCGCGAAAAGAATAAGAACAAAGTCAAGACCGTTAACGATGGTCAAAAGGTTCTTTCCAAGAGCGAAAAAGAAAAACTAGAAGCCGAAAAAGCTGAAAAAGAACAAAGTAAATAATTAGTATTTATTTAGTAAAGTTATGAAATACATTGTAACCTTTAAAGAAAACGGACAAAGATTAGATAAAGCTGTGGCGATGCTTAACAGTGAACTTTCTCGTAGCTTTATTACTAAGCTCATTGATGAAGGAAAAATCACCATCAATGGCAAAGTAGAAAAGCCTTCTTTTAAGGTTAAAGAAAATGACGAGATTAATATCGAAGAAATCGTCGATGTGAAGAGTGATATCAAGGAAGAAGATATCCCATTAGATGTCGTTTATGAAGACGATGATATCCTCGTTATTAACAAGCCTCAAGGCATGGTTGTTCACCCAGCGAATGGGCATTATTCAGGCACACTTGTCAACGCCTTAATGTTTATGGAAGATTCACTCTCCTCCATCAATGGTGTTATCCGTCCTGGTATCGTCCATCGTATTGATAAAGATACGTCTGGTTTATTATGCGTCGCTAAAAACGATAACGCTCATCACTTCTTAGCGGAACAACTTAAAGACCACACAATGGCTAGAGAATATGTTGCTTTAGTTAGAGGTATCATTAAAGAAAATAGCGGCACGATTGAAATGCCTATAGGCAGAGATAAAAAAGACCGTCAAAAAATGGCGGTGGTTAAAGAAGGTAAACCAGCGGTTACTCACTTCCAAGTTATTGAGAGATTTAGAGACCACACTTTAGTGAAGTGTCAACTCGTCAGTGGTCGTACTCACCAAATCCGTGTCCACATGTCCGCGATTGGTCATCCAGTTGAAGGTGATCCATTATACGCTGGTAAGAACTACGATAAGATTTATAAAAACGGCCAATTACTCGTCGCGTTTAAGTTAAAACTTATCCATCCAACCACAAAGAAAGAAATGGTCTTCAATATTGACCTTCCAGATTATTTCCAAAAAGTCTTAGAGGACTTAAGATAAAAGAATACCCAGCTAAAGCTGGGTTTTTCTATTCAACGACTTCTTTATAATTAGCGAAGTGTTTCTTGGCAATCTTATTGAATTCTTCTAAGCCGTATTTCTTGATGAACTTTTTGGAGAACTCATTAACTTTAGAGGACGCTCCGAATGGGAAAGTCATCTTATATTTCTTTTCTAGGGCTTCTTTTTCTAATAAGAAGGCATATCTAGCGATACAACTTGCTAGAGCAACACATGGATAATATGATTCACCTTTAGTTTTAAAAGTGATATTTAAAACCTTTTGTTCTTTCGGGTCATTTAGGTAACCAAAGTATTTAGATTCCGCGACAAATTGATCCACGAAGATGTTTTTAGTGTCTGGGAATTTCTTAAACATATTAAGTAACGCTCTATTGTGCATTTTAGCCTTAATAGAATTAAGATTTTCACCTTGCTCAATGAGCTCGTTGTAATGTTCATTTGGTAATGCAAGTTTAGAGACAAAGAACTTCTTAAGTAAATGTGGGGCAATTTCCATAATCTTTTCATCAGTAAGTTTCTTACTATCTTTCACCCCAAAGGATTCTAATTCTTTTAAATCTTTACCACGCACAAATGCAGCGACAACGATAACAGGAAGTAAGAAATCACCGACACCGACTTCGTCGCTACCGATTTGATTGTCTTTACAAAGCCAGCCACCATTAATCACAGCTTTAGCTTCTTTTGCTTCCGCTTCGATATTCCATTTCTTAGCCTCAACTAAAGCGCCTTCACCAGAGAAGACTACTTTATGTTTATTCTTTTTATCACGATAAATCGTAATAATGACACCAGAATAATCGGCTTGGAATACTATGTATTCACCGTTATTAAGCTTTTGATAGGCTAAATAAAAAGCCATCAATTCATCAGCTTTTTCGCTAGTAATTGGAAATGATACAATCTCTTTACTCATGAAATAATGATAACACGTTTTTCTATATATAAAATTAATTTTATTAATGCTAAAATACTTTTATGCAAAACATTTACGAAACATTTGAGTTTAATAAAATTAAAGAACACTTATTAGAATACGCTAAAACGGAATTAGCCAAAGTCTATATCGATGAATTAAAGATGTTTGAGACTCCTAACGAAGTGAAAAGTGCTTTAGAGGATCTTAGAGAAATCAGTTCCATCATCGTAAGATTTGGTCCTTTACCAATTCATAATTCCGCTAACGCACTAGTGTTAATAGATTTAGCTAAGAAAACAGGCTTATTAACTCCTCGCGATTTATCATTAATCGCTGAAGATGTTTTAACTATTAGTAAAATATCTGCTTTTCTTATGAAAATAGATTCCTTATATCCTCGAGTTAACCAAATGACTGAAGGATTTATTGACTTATCTAACTTAGAAAAAGAAATCCATAGAGTTATCACTAACTCATTAACAGTCGCGGATAATGCATCTCCTGACTTAAACCAAATTAGAAAATCTCTTAAGAAAGCCGAAGCAAATTTACAAAGTAAGATTGCCTCTTTAGCGTTCGCGTATGGTAAATATTTAAACGACGATAATATCACCATTAGAGATGGTCACTTTGTCTTACCAGTCAAAACTGTTGATAAGAGTAAAGTTAATGGTATTGTCTATGATGTCTCCGATAGTGGTAATACTACCTTCATTGAACCATTAGAAATCGTTCAAATTAATAACGAAATCACCGCACTTAAAGTGCAAGAAAATGAAGAGATTAGAAGAATCTTAAAAGCATTAACCGCTTTAGTGCTCCTTCAAGAAGGAGAAATCATCACTAATAATAAGATTATTGCCAAATTAGACTTCTTAAGTGCTAAAGCCTTATATGGTAATGAAATAAATGCTGATATCGCTGAATGTAGCGATAAACAAGAAATCATTTTAGAATCCGCTAGACATCCATTAATTGATCCTAAAAAAGTAGTGGCCAATTCTTTTGAGCTTAATGAAAATGAACCAATCATTATCATCTCTGGCCCTAACGCTGGTGGTAAAACCGTTTCTTTGAAAACCGTTGGTTTATTAACTCTTATGCATCAATCAGGTTTAGCCTTACCAGTCAGAAAAGGTAAAGTTGGTTACTTTAAGCATATATTTATTGATATTGGTGACAACCAATCATTATCTGATAACTTATCAACCTTCTCCGCGCATATATCTCAAATTGGTGAAATCATTCACGCAGTTGGTGGTAAAGACTTAGTCTTATTAGACGAACTTGGTACAGGTACTGACCCTAAAGAAGGTGAAGCTTTAGCGGTGGAAGTCACTAAATATTTAGAAAATAAACACGCTTTAGCGATGATTTCATCTCACTTCGCAGCGATGAAAGAATATGCCTTCTTAAGTAAGAACATCGCTAATGCATCAATGATCTTTGATGAAGAGAACCTCTCTCCAACATATCGCTTTAAACAAGGTGTACCAGGTAAAAGCTATGCTTTAGAGGTCGCCTCTCGTTATGGTATTGATAAAGATATCATCACTAATGCTCATGAATTCTTAAAGAGTCATGAAACTAATGATGTTGGAGAACTTCTCGATATTCTTCAAAAGAAAGTTGAAGAGGCTAATAAGCTTCAAGATGAACTCGATAGAAAACAAGCGGAACTAGAAAAGCGCGAAAAGAAACTCGCTAATGAGGAAGAACTCTTCGAGAATAGAAAAGAAAACATGCTTAAAGATGTTAAAGAAGAAAAAGCGGAACTTATTGAAAACGCTAAAAAAGAAATTT
>CAMIVH010000016.1 GCA_946401755.1 uncultured Caryophanales bacterium
AAAGTTGACTACTAGGAAAATATCTATCAACTTTGATTAATTTCTTATTTAGCCATTCTAATTTGTATTTTAGATAAGAAAGAAAAGTCCCATATCCTAAGTCAAATATAGAAATGCCTAGCTTTAGTTTATCTTTTCTTTCACTCATCTCTTTTAAATCTAAATCTTCCACAAAAACATAATCATAAGCATTAGCCAGTTTTCTAGAAGCCTTGTGGAGGAAGTCTTTTCTTTGATTGGCAATGTGCTCATGAAGATTCTTAACTCTTAATAGTTGTTTCTTGTAATGAGAAGAATCTTTTTTCATACGAGATAACTTTCTTTGCTCTTTTGCTAATTTAGTTAGAGAGTCTTGATAATAAGTAGGCATATCTAAGTGATTGCCATCACTATCAACAAAAAGATGCTTCATAGAGAAATCTAGACCAATTGAATTATTTGGATCTAGAGATTTCTTTACGTATTCTCCATAGTCAAAGTACTCTTCTTCTCCTGATAAAGAGACATAGTAATATTTGCCTGAACGAGAAACACTGGCCATGGTAAATGTAAATGATTCTGGCAAATGGCGATGTGCTTTAACTTTTACTCTACCTAATTTTGGGATTTGGATATCATCCGCGACGAAACGAATAGAGTTATTTATATTCATAGTCGTATAACCATAATCATTCTTCTTCTTTTTAAATTTTGGGAATGCAGCATTATGTCTAAAGAAATTCATATATGCATCATATAGATGAGCAACAGTTTGTTGCAAGGCAATTGAATCTACTTCTTTCAAATATGGGAATGTCTCTTTATATTCTGGAAGGAGTTTCATTAATTCATATTTATTAATCGTTCTATTCTTATCGGCCTTATATGACTCAATGCACATCGAAAGGAAGTCATTATAAACTTGACGGCAGCACCCTAAAGTCTTCTCAATTAATTCTTTTTGAGAAGGATTAGGATAGATTCTAAAACGATATGTTCTTTTAACTGTCTTAATCATAATGCGCCTTTCGAAATATAAGAAAAGGGAAATAAATGCTAAATGCATCATCTTCCCCTATATCCTATTTCCTACTATTATTATATCAATTTATTGATATAAAAGCAAGACTATATCAATACTTTTTAACCAGAAATTAATCAATGCAGCATATAACTACACTCAATTCATCCCCTACTTATAGAAGATAGGGGTCTTCTTTGAGAATTCGATAAAATGTTGCTATAATACATTCATGAATTACGAAATTGTATTAGCCACCACAAACAAACACAAATTACAAGAAGTGAGACAAATTCTCTCTCCACATAAAATCGTTGTCTATGGTTTAAATGATCTTGGACTTAAAGTTGAAGACGTTGAAGAAAACGGTAAGACCTATGCGGAAAACGCTCTTATTAAGGCTAAAGCTGTGCAAAAAGTCACATCTTTCCCTGTTATCGCGGATGATTCAGGTTTAGAAATCATTCCATTAGACAATCGCCCTGGCATGTTCAGTGCGCGTTACGCTGCAGAGATGGGTGGGCACGATAAGGCTATTGCCCAAATCTTAGAAGACTTAAAAGATAAAGATGATAGAAGCGCACAGTTCGTCTGTGACATCGTTTTATTGAACGTTGAAGACAAACCATTAGTGTTCGAAGGTATCGCTAAAGGCACAATCGCTACTGAAAAAATGGGTGAAGGTGGCTTTGGCTATGATCCAATCTTCATTAGTGATGAAACTAAGACTTGCTTTGCTACGATGGGTCAAGAACAAAAAAACACGGTCAGTCACCGTGCTAAAGCTCTTAAGAAGCTATTAACTTACTTAAGAATAAACGGATTCATTCCATTATAATATTTCTTTTTAAGCGCATTCTTCCACGTAAAGTGTAGGGTAAAGAACACTAACGCCGCAATAATTGCTATTGAGGACAAAAGTAATACTAAGGCTTTCACGACACTAGAAGGAATGATAAATGAGAATACGATGCCAATAATCGCCGCGGTAAATAAGAAAGATGCCGCTGGGATAGAGGCCATAAATAAACGGAACATCGGGAGCTTGTTAGGATAGACTTCATCCTTAATCTTGCTCTTTTTATTATCCTTAGGATATAGTTCAATTTTATGACGACGTAAATCAATGTTTGGATTGGAATTTTTGATGGTCACTAATGGTAAACCATTACTGTCAAAACCAGCGAATAAATAGACATAGCCATCTGCGGTGACATATCTATCGTTATAGATTGTGTCATAGCTATGATCGTTTGAAATAACTGTATCGATGATGGTTTGGAATTGTTCTTTACCATTATCCACGAAGAACTTGGCTTCTTGAGCAACGAAGTCTTTATAGTCTCTAATTTCTTTGATTCTTTGCAAATAGAGAATGACACAGTCCATATCATAATAGATACCACTATGAGTGGTTATTCTTCTTTTGATACGTGTTTGATAGCTATTTAAAGCATCAAGTAAAAGAAGTAAGAAATGATAGTATTCTTCAACTGTTTCCGCATAGTGGCACCATTTTGGTGCTTCTTGACGGTGAAGAGAAAGGGCAAATGCAATCTTACTTTTTCTTAAGGTAGATAAATGGACCATCGACATGATACGACCAAAGTGTGCCACTTTGATGGATTCATTTAAATCAATGATATGGGCAAATGTTTGATAGGCCTCTAAATATTGTGTCGAATCAAATAAAGCTTTAGAAGCATGTTTAAGGTAATTCTTAATTAGGTTTTGATAATTGGTGATGGCTTCTTTTGGAGGCATCGCCGCCATACAATGAGGGCAATAACAAACCTCCGCATCTTTATTAACATCAAAGATACGTAAATCTTCATCACCTTTACAATGTGTGCAAAAACCCTTTTTTAATGCCATACCACTATTTTACTCTGAAAAATTAATTTTCAATTTATTTTTTCATTTCTGACTCAATGCGTTTTTTGACTTCATCAGCGTTCTTATAGATTTCATCGAGACTTTCTTTTAAGAAATAGTTTCCATTTTCATAAAGAATCTTACCATTAATCATAGTGAGTTTAACGTTGTTAACACTACCTTTATTAACGATGTTAGAGATGATATCACCTTCCAAGTTAGACATATCAAGCATGATGATATCAGCGAGTTTACCAACTTCGAGATATTCCGCATCGATATCCATCGCAATAGCGCCGTTCACAGTAATCATCTTGAGATATTCAAATGGAGAGATAACACTGAAGCCGTTATTGGATACCGCTAATTGCATTTCATAGAACATATCTAATCTATCATTACTAGCAGGACCATCAGTACCTAAGGCAATTCTTACTCCTTCTTTGAAGTATTTATTAAGTGGAGCATCCCCTGAGGCTAATTGTTTATTACTACCTGGACAAGAGACGATAGTGAGATTGTTTTCTTTGAAAATCTTCACTTCTTCATCGGTGAAATGACTGCAGTGATAGCCACCTCCACCGTAGGCAAATAAACCTCTCTTATAGAAGAATTCCGCTGGGGTTGTGCCATGTCTTTGGACACATTCATCAACTTCTTTTTGTGTTTCACTCATATGGGTGAAGAAAGGAGTTTTAGCAATATCAATAGCTTCTTTGGTCTTTTCTAATAACTCTTCATCAGCGGTATATTCGGCGTGGAAACCAATCACAAATCTCACCAATGGATCTTTTCTATCGTTGTAATAATGGACACGTTCCACTAGTTTTTCAACACTAGTTTTCTTTACATCATATGTGCCTAATAAAATTGTACGCATACCAAACTCTTCAGAAGCTTTCGCTGATGAATCTGGGAAGAAATAATGTTCAAAGACTGTGGTGATACCACCATTAACATATTCTAAGTAGGCAACTTTGTTGAGATGATAGATATCTTCTGGGATGAGATGATCTTCTCTTGGGAAGATATATTTAAAGAGCCATTCCTGTAAGGAAACATTCTTCACTAGGTCTCTTACAAAAACCATGCCACTATGGGCGTGAGGGTTTTTAAAGCCTGGCATTAATAAGTTATTGTTACAATCTATTTCACGTTCAAAAGGAGCGTAGGCTTGATAATCGTTTCCGATATAAGCAATACGGTTATCTTTGACGACGATATTTCCTTGGAAAATATGGTCATCTTTCATGGTTAAGATACGAGCGTTTTTAAATAGAATTGCCATTACTTTTTACCTTCACACATCTCTTGAAGATGTAATTCATATTCATATAATTCATTAGCGACTTCGTTTAATTTAGTTTGGTTCATCACTGGACCAATCTTTTCTTTAACATCAAATGGTTTACCAATCACTAGTCTAGTCATATGCCAAATACTAGTTCTTTTTTGATGATAGACAGGGATGATTGGTTTACCAGCGAGGTACGCCATTAAGACAATACCACCTTTAAAAGCATCTACTTCACCATCTCTTTTGATATGGCCTTCTGGGAATAGGCCAAGAACATGTCCATTAGCGACGTATTGGCTTAAGAATTTCATTGTCGCTAAAGATGGTTTTTCTCTATCGATTGGATAGGAAAGGAAGATATTTCTATAACACCATTCTTGGAACTTATTCTTAATGAGTTCGGACATAAATACGAAGTGTAATCTTCTTGATAAGAACGCTGTTAGTAGGATAAATGGATCAGAGAAGCCAACGTGGTTAGAAGATATGAATGCACCACCTTTGATTCTCTTTTTTGCTTCTGGCCCATCATATGTCTTTTTGATACGATACCAGATCATTGTTTGCCAAAAACCAAACCATTTCACTAAATCGTAAAGGATGTATCTAAATGAGAATAGCTTTGCTTTTGGTACTTTTTGTTGTTTATTTTGTTTCTTGTCCATATCTCAGTGTTTATATTCTATATAAGATTATAGATATTATCAATTAGGCATTCACAATGTATCTTTATTTTAAGATACCTGTTTGATATAATCACTAGGTAAAGCGTTGAAGGAAACAAGTACGCTTAATGATGTCTTCTAGAGAGTGGCCGGTTGCTGCAAGACCATAGACTAGTTAAGGGGAATACATTCTGGAGCTGCTTCCTGAACCATTTAGTAGGGAATGACGGGTTCGCCCGAAATAGCGAAGTGTCAAAGACACACTAAGGGATAGCTTGTGAGAGTTATCTAAATAGAGGTGGTACCACGATTAATCGTCCTCTGTTCCGTTTTTGGAATAGAGGTTTTTTACTAAAAGGAGATATTCAAAATGAAAATCTACGAAGAACTACAAAGAAGAGGTTTAATTGCTCAAGTTACTGATGAAGCTGAGATTAAAGAACTCATTAATAACGGTGGCGCAAGATTCTATATTGGTTTTGACCCAACAGCGGATTCTCTCCATGCAGGTCATTTTATGACCTTAGTCTTAATGAAGAGACTTCAATTAGCCGGTAACAAACCAATTGTCGTCTTAGGTGGCGGCACTGGTTTAGTTGGTGATCCAAGTGGTCGTACTGATATGAGAGCGATGCTCACAGAAGAACAAATTGCTCATAACTGCGCAAGATTCAAAGAACAAATTGGTCGTTTCATTGAATTTGGTGAAGATAAGGCCATTTGTGTGAATAACGCTGATTGGTTAAAAGGTTTAAAATACGTTGAACTTTTAAGAGATGTTGGTGCTTGTTTCTCAGTTAACAAAATGTTAACAGCGGAATGCTATAAGCAAAGAATGGAAAAAGGTCTGACATTCCTTGAATTCAACTATATGATTATGCAGTCCTATGACTTCTATTACTTACATGAACACTATGGCTGCAATATGGAATTTGGTGGCGATGATCAATGGAGCAATATGCTCGCTGGTACAGAACTCATCAGAAAGAAAACTGGTAAAGACGCTTTTGCGTTAACCATTCCACTATTAACTAATAGTGAAGGCAAGAAGATGGGTAAATCCGTTAACGGTGCTCTTTGGTTAGATAAAGATAAAACTTCTCCATATGAATTCTTCCAATACTGGAGAAATGTTAACGACGCTGATGTCGATAAATGCTTAAAGATGATTACTTTCTTACCAATTGAACAAATCGAAGAAATGGCTAACTGGCCAGGTGAAAGAATCAACGAAAAGAAAGAAATCTTAGCCTTCGAAATCACTAAGTTAGTACACGGTGAAGAAGAAGCTAGAAAAGCATTAGAAGCAGCACGTGCTTTATTCTCCGGTGAAGGTGATGACGCTAATATGCCAACAACTGAAATCGAACTTGAAAACGATATCGGTTTATTAGACTTATTAGTTTTAACTAAATTAGCGGCTTCTAAGGGTGAAGCTAGAAGACTTATTGATCAAGGTGGTATTTCCCTTAACGGTAATAAGATTAGTGATGTGAACTTAAGAATCACTAAGGCCGATTTAGCGGAACCAATCAAAATCAAGAAAGGTAAAAAAGCCTTCCATAAAGTTGTCTTAAAATAACAATATTTAACTAATTAAAAATAGAAGCGATTAATTTCGCTTCTTTTTTAAAAAATATTGATAAACACAACTTATTTACTTACACTTATTGAATGAATGAGGTACTTCATATGAAAAAGATAATGCTATTACTTGCTTCTTCTCTTCTATTAGTAGCGTGTAATTCGACTGAGCACCATTTTGATTTAAAAAATATAGGATCATTTGTGCCTGTGGAAATTCCAGAAGCACACGACATTAATAAAGAATCAGCACAAGAATCCACAAACAGTCTTGTTACTAATTTCTACAACGTAGACAAAGATTCACGTGTAAAAAATGGTGATTTTGTTTTTCACGTTGAAACAAAAGAATTAGTAAAAAATAAAGAGGGTGAAGCTCCTTATTCAAAAACACATTTCATCGATTATAAAAACATCGATAACGCCGAAATGTCTTTCATTGAAGATGAAGATGAATATTTCTCAGTTGGTGGTTTGTATGACACAATACTAATTCACAAGCAAACAAACGATTATGGTAACGTCCTATTTGTCGAGAAGAAAGATAAGGATTTAGACGAATACTTCATCATTTCATATACCGAAAAAGAAACTGGATTCTCTGCAGGTAGCATGTCAGTTGCATTTAAATATCTAGCAGAGAGAAGAATGACTGAATATTATAATCGCTTTGCGGATTACAACAAATTCTTTGAATTTTTGGAAGATGATAATTTTGAACACACAACCAAATTTGCCAGTAGAGGAAATGGAAGCGTAATCTTAGAAACAACTTCCACTGCGAAAAGCCCTGTAGAAATCGATGGCTCTAGCATTGACAAAGTAACATACAAGATGGAATATTTTGAAAACTTATTAGTGGACTATGAATATCAAGCTTGTTCAGGCACAACAGTTGTAAAACAAGAATCATTATCATTAACTTACGAAAGACCAGAAGTTGAACTTCCAAGTTATTGGAAACTTCACATCAAGTAATTCAAAACAAAAGGAGCTTTAGCTCCTTTTTTATTCTTCGACGAATGTCACTTTTCCTAAGAAGGAAGTGCCACCATCGACTTTAACTTCAATGGTTTCTGGATTGTTTCTATCACTGTAAACAGTGACTAATTCGTTTTCTTTGATTTCTTTAATGTAATTTAAGGAAATGAAACTTGGACGATGTGTCTTATAGAATTCAAAGTCATGAGTGTCCATTAATAATTCAACGTAACGGACATTGTTCATATGGCAGTTGAAGTCTAAATCACTATAGTGAATTTTTCTTGTTTCGATTTGGATGATATCTTCACTAGCGACGATTTTGCCAGGTAATGGTAATTCATAATCACTTGTTTCAGGTGGAAGTTTATTGATGACATCTTTATCGACAATAACTTTTCTAGTTTTAGCGTCGATTAACGCCCAAATAGATGAGGCTCTAACGATAACGTTTTCGCTTTCATCTTTGATGTAGAAGAAACGAGGATATAACATCGCCATATCTTTACCAGGATAGGTACACACTGTGATCTTTTCGTTGCAGCGTGGTAATCTAGTGATTTCCACATCCATTCTAGTAATGACCCAGTCAATACCTCTTTTAGATAAAGAAATGGAATCTGAACCCACTGCTTCAGTTGCCTTTAAGGCTGCGTCTTGAAACAAGCGATATAGATTAGCAGGTTTTAAGGTGAAACGATAATCGACATCGTTATTTGAAATAATAAATTGTTGTTGATACATACTAGTCTCCTAGAGCTTTGCTCACTTTTTCAGCGGATGCGAATGCAAACATTAAGTTATAGCCACCACACATGCCATCAATGTCTAATACTTCACCAGTGAAGAATAGACCTTTTTCTTTCTTTGATTCTAAAGAATCATTGACTTCAAATAAAGAAAGACCACCATGGCTAACTTCCGCGATTTTATAATCGTAGAAATCTTTAAAGGTGAATGATAAATGATGGATGTTTAAATCGTTAGAAATTAAATACTCAGCGATTTTAGGGGCGACATATTCATAATATTGATTTTGTTTAATACTATTGGCATTAGGGGCTAAGTCTAAAACTAACTTAAGGCCTTTTTGATCATTAAGACGGTTGATATAAGAAGACATATTTAAGACGACAATGCCACTTAAACCATCATCCTTAAATAGGACTTCACCGTCTTCTTCATAAATAACTTTGTTATCTTTCACTAATGAGACCTTGGCTTTAGCTCTTTGGCCAGAGATTCTCTTAGTGTTTTCTTTGGTTTTAATTGGACTTAAAGAAGGAGATAAGGTTTCAATCTTATAGCCTTTCTTCTTTAAGATATCTAATAAAGCGCCATCTGTTCCTAGTTGTGGATATGACTTTCCACCAGCGGAAACCACTAACTTATCAAATACATATTGGTTTTCGTTAGTTTGGACATAGAACTTATCATCTTTCTTTTGATAATCAATAACGCTTTCGTTAACTTTAACTTTGATACCTAGTTCTTCAATCTTCTTGTTTAGCATTAAAACGACCGTTTGAGCGCTCATTGAGGTTGGGAAGACTAATTCATCTAGATAAGTAGGATGGATGCCATAACTATCGAAAACAGCCACTATATCTTGAGGTTTGAATTCATTAAGTAACTTATTAGCGAACTCATTATTGTATTTACCAGTTAAGTCACCCATATTCGCATAGTTACATCTACCATTACCAGTGACTAAAACTTTCTTAAGGATTTTATCGTTTCTTTCAATAAGAGTGACATCAAAAGAAGGATTACTTTCCTTAACTCTAATTGCTAAATAAGCACCAGAAGCACCCGCTCCGATAATTCCAATTTTCATATGCAAAATCATAACACCTAGTGTTGGAAAGCACAATAAAGGACTAGGTTACATCCCTAGTCCATTTGTTTATTTTATTTTGATTATTGCTGTTCTTTCTTATGGAATAAGGAGATATGCATATCTTCTGGTAAAGCCCAGGAGAGGATGAATGATAAGACGAACATATTTAAGACATTGTTACTTAGTAAGTCCGCAAGCCATTCAACACCTAACTTCTTAAAGAGATCTAAAGAAGCCGCCATATTACCACTACTTAATGTCACGTTAGCGATGGTAATGCCAAAGCCAAGACAGACACTAATCGCCGTAATTAAGATATTCTTGTCAGTCCAACCAATTTCAGAAATGGATTTCATGCCGATAACAGCAATTGAACCGAACAAGATGACCATTGTGCCACCTATAACAACATCAGGGATGGAATAGATGAAGTTAGCAATTGGTGGGAAGAAGCTAGCGATAAGTAAGAACATCGCACCGATGAAAATCGTGAAACGATTAACGACTTTTGTTTGCGCAACAATGCCAACGTTTTGTGAGAAGGTGGTTAATGGTAAAGCACCAAATAAGGCGCCCACTGTGGAGTTAAGACCATCAAAGGCTAAAGCGCCACCTAATTCACGTGGAGTTGGATTTCTATTTAAGCCAGAGACCGCTAAAGCGGTTGTGTCACCAATGGCTTCGATAATCGCGCAGATAAAGCACACAGACGTGAGAATACATGGAACAGGTACAAATTGTAGTTTTGTGATGTTAAGGAAATGTGGGAAATCAAAGATACCGTGTGAACCAATTAATTGGTTTGTATTAATGACTAAACCAGAGAAATCCACCATACCAGGAATACAGCAACTAACGATATAGCCAACCGCAATACCAACAATGATATTGATATTTTTCCAAACACCCTTAATTAATAATGACCATAATAACGCAGCAACGATTGTGACTAACGCCACGATGATATACCAGTAATAGGCAACTCCTGCAGCGGTCTCACCTGTTTCAATGATTTGAGAAATAACGTTTGTGCCACCAAAGAAGCTATTCGCGCCACTAGCTAATAATGATAAACCAATACCTAAAACAACAATGGCCGGAACGATTGGTTTAATGATTTTGCCCCACCATCTATAAAACAAAGAGAATATCGTAGCGAAAAGACCACCAACGATAATTGAACCCATGATGGTATAGTAGGCGTTTTCGCCACCACCAGCACTTAGACCAATGGTAATAAAGATAGGGACAAATGTGAAAGATGTACCAATAACTATTGGTAATCTCGCACCGATGAATAGTTGGATAATTGTGCCAATACCCGCCATAAATAAGGCGCCAAGCATTGAATAAATAGCAAAATCAGTGCCTAATAAGCCAAGAACGGAGAAGACAATAATAATTGGAGTGATGTTCGCCGCAAACATAGCGAGAACATGTTGAATACCAAAAGGTATCGCATTCTTTAAAGGAACACGATTATCGATATTAAATAAATTATCTTTTGAGGCAGGTCCTTTAAAGACGCTTTTAATGCCTCGACCTAAATCGCTAAAAAAGTTATTCATTAGTAGTTGACCTTATTATTAATACGTTTATATTCACCGTATAATTTGAGACATTGCTTACGGTCTAATTCATGAATGAATTGTTCACGATTCGCAAATTGTTCGTAGAATTTCTTATCTCTGAAACCGATTTCTTCGGTATCTAAGATATTGCAGCCATAGTAAATCTTTTCAATGTTGGCCCATAATATCGCGGCCATACACATTGGGCATGGTTCACCAGTTGTGTAGATTTCACAACCAGTTAAATCAAAAGTGCCTAATTTCTTACAGGCTTTATGGATTGCCATGATTTCACCATGACAAGTTGGATCGTTATTTTTAACGACTTGATTATGTCCTTTAGCGATTACCTCGCCGTCTTTGACAATCACCGCACCGAAAGGACCACCATGTCCGTTTCTAATGCCTTTTTTGGCTTCGTTAATAGCCATTCTCATGTATTTGTTCATAATAATTCCTTTAGGCAAATAAGATTGCGATTAACGCCATCATTTGCTCATTGCTGACAAAGCCCTCTATCTCGTAGAGATATGGACCACAGTATTGTTTGATTTTGTTTCCTTCAACTTCGGCAATATAGTTACCACAGTAGCGTTTGACTCTTTTACCATCGAATTCTAAAAGATAGGAGCCACAATAACGTTGAATCTTATCGCTACTAAGAGTGTATAGATAAGGTCCACAGTATTGTTGCACTTTACCACTACCGATTTGATATAAATATCGGCCGCAGTATTCCTTAATTTTGTCCCCTTCTATTTCGAGGATATAGCTACCACAATAACGTTTTACTCTTGCCATTTTAATAATTGCTTGAAGCGTCTTGGTTTCTTTGGTCTGTGATGTTATCAATCGCAATCACAAAGGCCACGAAGAACGGTAAATCATAGCCATCTTCTAAAGTTAAGACGAATGAATCTCTTAAAGAAATCTTTCTTGCAACGTGTCCGATTTCTTTACCGTTAAGGATAATATGATAATCGAATCCTAAAATATTTCCAGTAATTTCTAATTCGCCTAAATCAGATTGAATGAAATAACGATCATGGACAGACCAGAATTTCTTTCTAATGAAAGCAACTTGATTACCATCTTTATCATAGACCATGGCTTTTCTAACAAAGAAGGCCCAGAATTTGTTTCTTACTGTGTAGAGTAAGTTACCTTGCATATCTTGGACAAATTTCTTTCTAGTGACAGTCCAGAATTTGCCTTTAACATAGAAGACATCTCTTTCCTCCATGTCTTTAACTGTGGAACCACCTCTTAAAGAGATCCACTTATTTCTAATACTTACTTGTTGCATAGCAAATAATTCCTTTCGTTTTTTATAATTACTACTATTTATTGACGCAGGAATATTATAAGGTATTTCATCTTTAAATGAAATATTTATTAACACGACATCAAAATAGAAAATAGTTTTAGCGTTTTTAATTAATTAAGTCGTCTTAATGGGTGAGGACACGAAAATGAACAAGAGATTACTTTACACCCCATTACTGATGTTAGCGCCACTACTGATGGCAAACATGCCCGCTCCATTTGCTGCTACAGATACCTATGGAGATGTCAGCATCTCTAACGTTTCTCAAACTGGTAATACCATTTATTTCGATTTAACAAATAATGGGGACAAATATATTTGTGAAGGCTCTTCTATGACACCAATTTATGGTCGTTTAATGCAAGGGGAAGTTAGCTATGCATGTACTTGCAGGCCAATTGATCAGTTATTTGAGAATCAGGGATTAGCGCCAGGAGCAACAGCGCGTTATTACACTGAACTATCTTATAATATCAATGCTGACTATCTTACTGGTTTTGAGACTTACGCTCTCACACATGTGGATGAAAACGTGACATGTACAAACCCAGTTTTAACAAAAACAGGCGACAAGGTATATACTTTCAATGCTGAAATCACTGGAAAAGGCGATTATTATTACGCTACAGTTATTGATGTTACTTATAAGGAAAAAGACTACTGTTTTGGCTTCTCTGATTGGTCTACTAATGCTAACGAGATTGAAACTACTGAAGAACTTGATTTAGATAAATTAGAGATTAAAAAAGTCACATTCTTCCGTAGCAGGAACAATACCTACAAAGGTGGTTATAACGTTGGACCATTAACCACTAGCACACAATCAAATACTTCTCCTATTGGTTCAACTAATAAAAATGCACCATCTAATGGCGAAGTGTATGGAAAAGTAGCCATTGATCCTACAGTGCCACTACTTGTGACATTAGTGGCTATCGCCGGCATCTCTATTATCGTAGCCCCAGTTGTTATCGTTTTAGTGGCTAGTAAAAAGAAGAAGAAATAATCTTCTTAATAAAAGACGACCTTAATGGTCGTTTTTAACGTATATAAGAAGAAGTCCCCCACATCAATTTGATGGCTTCCTCTATAGGTTGGGGATGAACTGCTAATTATAAATGTTTATAAAAACAAGTAAATATCTATATAAAACAGCAAATA
>CAMIVH010000017.1 GCA_946401755.1 uncultured Caryophanales bacterium
TAAAAAGACTTGCCGAAACTTGCTTAGCGAAGATTAGACATCCAGAAAAACAAACGGTTTATATTTCTCACTGCGATGCCTATGATGATGCTTTATCAATTAAAAACTATTTAACTAACCACGGCGTGAGTAATGTTGAAATCTATTTCTATGACCTCATTACAGGCGCGCACATTGGCCCAGATTCATTAGCCATCTTCTATGTTGGCGAAAATCGTGACTAAATAACACAAAATTTGTGTTTCTACTTTTTTCATCACTGTTATATAATTAACTCACTGCCCGAGTGGTGAAACTGGTAGACGCACTGGACTCAAAATCCAGCGGTAGCGATACCGTGCCGGTTCGATTCCGGCCTCGGGCACCACTAAAATATAATAGGACTGAGATAAATACTCAGTCCTTTTTTATTAATTAATTAATAAATGTCTAGACAGAAAAGAAAATGCTGATAAAATATTAACGCTATGGAGAAAACTATGAACGAATCTAAATTATTAAACACAAAACTAAAAACAATCCTCGCGGTATTAATTATCTATGCTATATGCTTTGCTTTCCGTGCTTTGGAATACTTTGTTATCCGCACGGATCAAACATTCTTCGGTGAAGCATTTATTCATAAACTAATTGGAATTGGCTTAATGATTGCTGCGATATTTGTCTTCCGTTATAGATTTGAAGATGTTGGCTTTAAAACAGGCAAATCATTCCTTGATATATTAAAAGGTTTAGCCTTTGGCATTATCGTATTCATTATTGCCTATGGTGTTGAAATCATTATTCTTGCAGCCTCAAATAACTTAAAAGCGGTTGAACTATATGTTACCGCTTATTCAGTTGATGGTGGAGAACAAGCTAAACATACTGAATTTATCTTCTTTGTGATCTGTGTTATCGGCAACATCATCAACGTTTTAATGGAAGAAGGTGTCTTCAGAGGCTTATTCCAAAAGATGCTCTCTGATAAATATAAATTCCTTATCGCTGGTATCATTGCTTCCGTTTTATTTGGTGTATGGCACATTATGGCACCTTTAAGAAGCTTAATTGATGGTAATAAAACAGTAGGTGGCTTTATTGGTGAATCCGCGATGCTTATTGGTACATCCGCTTTAGTGGGCTTTAAATTCGCCATGATGGGTAAACTAACAGGCAACCTCTATATGGGTATGGGTGATCACTTTGTGAATAACACAATTGTTAACATCCTCCACGTCATCAATAACGAAGGTAAAGCTGATAACTTAACTGTCATCCGTATCTCGATTGCCCAATCAGTATCATTTACCGCAGTTCTTATTTGGTACATTATCGTTGCGATTCGTAAAAAGAAAGCCACACAGCAAATCCCAGTGGAACAACAATAATACTTAAATGACTTTGATACTTAGCGTGTCAAAGTTTTTTATTTATGAGTTGTCTTCATTTTGTAGACAACTGAAAGCATTCATAATAATATGAAAACAGCTATGAAAGTCTACGAATTATCATTTCAAAAGAATATCCGTGATATCGGTGGTATGGTCACAACTGATGGTCATCATATTAAATATGGCCGCTTAATCAGAGGTAGTGTTTTAGTAAAACTAGATGAAAACGATGAACAAATCGTTAAAGGCTTTAACTTAACCGATATCATCGACTTTAGAAGTCCTGATGAATTTGAATATTATCCTGATTTCCATCTTGATGGAGTAAGAATGCACAATCTTCCAGTTTTAAGTAAGAAAACTAATGAAGAAGCTAGACAAAGAATGAAGAGTTCTGACGGCAATCTATTATGGTTTTTAGAAGACCAAACAAGTGGCTTTGATCATTTAGTCAAAGTCTATAGTGAATTCATTACTACAGAAGATGGCGTTGATGCCTATAAAAAGTTCTTTGATATTATCTTAAAAGATAATAGAGTCACATATTTCCATTGCTCACAAGGTAAAGATAGAACAGGCTTTGCGGCCTATCTAGTGGAGATAGCCTTAGGTGTCTCTGAAGAAGACGCGATGAATGATTATCTATATTCAAATATCGCCATGGAAAAGCGCGCTG
Organism: uncultured Caryophanales bacterium; assembly: GCA_946401755.1. Taxonomy (GTDB): domain Bacteria; phylum Bacillota_I; class Bacilli_A; order RFN20; family CAG-826; genus RUG14515. Next base: position 2,050 of record CAMIVH010000017.1, read on the forward strand.
AGATGATGCTCAGAAGAGTGGAATATCTTCCTTTCTATAACGAAGAATATAAACAAAGTTTAATTGATGTCTTTTCCACGAGAGTGGAATATATGAACTCTGCGATTAACGCGATGAAAGAACACTATGGCGGGACACTTAATTACATCAAAGAAGCCTTAGGAGTGGATATTGATAAGCTTAAATCCTTATATTTGGAATAATATTTACTTTTAAGTAATACTCATATAACATTATTAATGTGCAAAGCACAAAACATATTAAATATATAAGCGGGAGTAGCGAAGTTAGAATCTCGTCAACACGGTGAATAACCCGGGACTAACCAGTGTATGAGCAAGACGCTAAAAACTTTTTGGAGGACAAGTATATGTTTGAAACAAAAAGCGCTAAGGAAGTCTTGCAAGAACTAGATAGTAACGTTGAGCAAGGTTTAACTAGCCAAGAAGCTGGTGAAAGACTTATTAAATATGGTCCTAACAAATTACCAGAGAAAAAGAAAACCCCGCTTTTTTTAGTGTTCTTAGGTCAGTTTAATGACCCAATGATTTTCATTCTTTTAGCGGCCGCTCTTTTAAGCGTAGCGATTTCTATTTTTAATACCGTTAAGAATGGTGAATCATTTGACTTTGCTGATCCTATCATTATCTTAGGTGTTTGCGTTTTAAACGCAATTATCGGTACAGTCCAAGAAAACAAAGCGGAAAAATCATTAGAAGCTTTAAAGAAAATGTCTTCACCAACTTGCGTGGTAAGACGTGATGGTAAACTCGTTGAGCTAAAGGCAGAAGAACTCGTTGTTGGTGATATCGTCATCTTAGAAGAAGGTAGAACCGTTCCAGCGGATCTCCGTTTAACCGAGGCTATTAACTTAAAAACTGATGAATCATCCTTAACCGGTGAATCTTTACCAGTGGAAAAAGATGCTAACATTGTTTTCACTGATGAAGTCGGTGTTGGCGATAGAGTCAATATGGTCTATATGTCTACACCTGTGGTATATGGCCGTGGTGAAGGTATTGTTGTTAGAACCGGTATTGATACTGAAACAGGTAAAATTGCTAAATTACTCTCCGAAGGAGATGACGATACAACTCCATTGCAAAAACAACTCGCTAAGTTATCTAAGTTCTTAGGTCTTTTAACAATTGTTATTGTTGTCATCTTATTTGGCATTCAACTTATTGATTTATTTAGAGCTAATGCTCGTACACCTTTAGGCACTGAAGGCTGGCTTGATGGCATTATTGAAAACTTCATGTTTGCTATCTCATTAGCGGTCGCCGCTGTCCCTGAAGGCTTACCTGCCGTTGTTACAATCGTTTTAGCGTTAGGTGTGCAAAAAATGGTCAAAGCCAATACCATTGTGCGTAAATTACCATCTGTTGAAACATTAGGCGCTGTGAGTGTGGTCTGTTCTGATAAGACTGGTACACTAACACAAAACAAGATGACAGTGGTGCGTGCCTACTTAAATGAACAACTCGTTGGTGGAGATAAAATCTTCACAGATAACTATAAATTCTTATCCATGGGTTTATCCCTCTGTTCTAACGCTTCTGTTGATGAAGGTTTATATGGCGATCCAACTGAAATCGCTTTAGTGGAATACGCTAATAAGATGAATCAACATAAAGGTGATTTAGAAAAGATTGCGCCTCGTGTGAATGAATATCCATTCGATTCTGTCCGTAAAATGATGTCCACTCAACATGATTATGAAGGTAAAAAGATTATCTTCACCAAAGGTGCTATCGACTCCATCTTAAAAGTTGCTGATAGAATTTTAATCAATGGCAAGGAAAGAAAACTCACCACAGAAGATAAAGAAAATATTATGAAAGCCTCTGACACAATGGCGGTCGATGCCCTTCGTGTTTTAGGTCTTGCTTATACATACGCTGATGAACTTAAAGAAGAAAACTTAGTCTTCGTTGGTTTAGTGGGCATGATTGACCCACCAAGACCAGAATGTAAGAATGCTGTTTCTATCTTTAAGAAAGCCGGTATTACAACCATTATGATTACTGGTGACCATAAGACAACCGCTTTAGCAATCGCTAAAGAATTAGGCATCGCTGAAGAAAACGGTGAAGCCTTAAGTGGTGATGAAATCGATGCCTTAACACCAGAAGAATTACAAGAAAAGGTCAAGACCGTGCATGTCTTTGCTCGTGTTTCTCCTGAAAATAAAGTTCAAATCGTGACCGCCATTAGAGCAAATGGCAATATCGCTGCGATGACTGGTGATGGTGTTAACGACGCACCAAGCTTAAAAGCCGCTGATATTGGTATTGCGATGGGTATCACTGGTACTGACGTTGCTAAAGGTGCCGCTGATATGGTCTTAACTGATGATAACTTTGCTTCCATTGAAAAAGCGGTGGAAGAAGGCCGTGGTATTTATACCAACATCAAGAAAACAGTCTTATTCTTATTATCCACAAATATTGCAGAAGTCTTAGCGATGTTTGCGGTGGTTATTATGTCTCTCTTCTTAGTGGAACATAACTTCCCAACGCCATTACTTGCTATCCATATTTTATGGGTTAACTTAATTACTGACTCTCTTCCAGCGGTCGCTCTTGGTGCTGATGAAAAAGAAAGCGGCATCATGGATGACAAACCACGTAATCCAAAAGAATCCTTATTCTCTAGAGGTGGTTATTGGCTCACATTTGGTTATGGCTTATTAATTACCATTACCACAGTCTTTGCCTTCTTAATGATCCCAATCTTTGAAGGTCATGCTCAATCTTTAGAACAAATTGCTCAAGTGTTAACTGATAACAATGCTATCCGTATGCAATCACAAACAGCAGCCTTCTGTGTCTTATCCTTATCAGAACTCTTCCATATGTTAGGTATGACTTCCATTAAGAAGTCCTTTGTCCATAACTTCTGGAGCAAGAACTGGTTACTATGGTTATCGTTTGCTTTAGGCGTTGGTTTACAAGTTGCAGTCGTTAATATTCCAGGCTTAAATAACTTCTTCTCATGTGCGCCTTTAGATTTTGCGCACTGGGGTATAGTGCTCGCATTAAGTGTTGCGCCACTCATTGTTCATGAGATTGTAGCCTTAGTTCTCTTTATAAAGAGAAAAGTCAGTAGATAATATTCTCTCCTCTCAGTAGAGTTAGATATTTTCTTAGTAGTGTGCTTAATTATTGATAAGTAATTATCATTTAAGCATGCAAAACGAAAAGCGCATTATTATTATCGGTGCTGGTGTGGCTGGTTTATCTGCAGGTATTTATGCAGAACAGCACGGTTTTCACGCAATCTTATTAGAAAAGAATCCATCCGTCGGTGGTATGTGCACAGGCTGGTATAGAAAAGGTTTCTATCTTGATGGCTGTGTTCACTGGTTAACAGGCACTAAAGAAGGCACATTCTTAAACGAAATGTGGAAGAATGTTGATGCCTTCAAAACACAAGATGATATTTTGTATCTTCCTTCTTGGGGTACTTTTGAATATGAAGGACAAACAGTCACTTTATGGAGAGACTTAGACCGCGCTGAAAGAGAGTGGAAAGAAGTTTCACCAGTCGACTCCAAGATGATTCATAAATTCTTTAAGATGGTGAGAGACTTCACTAAAGTGGAACTTCCATTAGACTTGCCTTTAAGCATGATTCCATTAAATCGTAAGATGGCTTTAGGCTTAAAAGTCTTATCAGTCTGGCCATCATACTTAAAAACCATGTTCCAATCATGCGAAGAATTCGCCACTAAATTTAAATCACCTGCCATTAGATTTGCTTTAACAAAGGCCCAAATCGGTACAGGTAACTTATTCTCCATGATCTATAGCTATGCTACAGTCGTCATGGGTGATGGTGGCATCCCTGTTGGTGCTTCTAAACCAATGGTGGAACGTATGAAAGAAAAGTTCATCGCTTTAGGCGGTACTTTAAAACTAAACGCTAATGTCGATAGTGTTATCGTTGAAAATGGTGCGGCTAAGGGCGTTAAACTCATCAATGGTGAAGAATTTAGAGGTGAATATGTTGTCTCTTGTTTAGACACTAACTACACATTAAAGAGATTATTAAGAGACCAATATAAATTCCCAGCTTTCCAAAAACGTTTTGATGATCCAGTGAGACACCAAGCTCCAAGTTGCATGCTAATGCACTTCTCCGTTAAAAAGAACAATAACTTACCAATTCCATATACTTTTGAATGTGAACCATTTAATGTTGCTGGTAATGATATTAATCACTTAACTATTCGTAGTTATGCTTATGATGAAACATTCACTAGAGGTGATAAAACAGTTCTTTCTGTCATGGTGGATCAAAGCAATGTTGATTATCCATATTGGAGAAAACTTTCAAAGAATAGAGCAATGTATCTAAAGATAAAACAAGAAATCGCTGAAGAAGTGAAATCTAGAATCATCAATAAACTTCCAGATATCGGTGAATTAGAGATTTTAGATGTCTCCACTCCATACACATTTAGCCATTACGTTAATACCTCTAATGGTGTTTATATGAGCTTCTTATTCTCTAAAAGAGATGCAATGTTTGCCCATAGTGGTGTCCTCAGAGGCTTAAAGAACTTCTACTTATCTGGCCAATGGTTACAAGGTCCTGGTGGTTTACCAATTGCCATGACTCAAGGTAAATTTGCTATTCAAAGAATATGCAAAAAAGAAAAATTATCCTTTGTCTTCTCCCCAGTTCCAGAAAAGAAAAAGGCTTAATAGGCCTTACATAAATTAAAAAGATAATTTATTGTTGCAAGTCATTTTAATTTTTTATATTATATTTGAGCGACTAAAAAGAATTACTACCTGCCGACTTGGCGCAATCTGGTAGCGCAACTGAATCGTAATCAGTGGGTTGCAGGTTCAATTCCTGTAGTCGGCACCAGCAAAATTGGGTATTTAGCTCAGCTGGGAGAGCATCTGTTTGACGTACAGAAGGTCGGCGGTTCGATCCCGTCAGTACCCACCAAATTAGTGAAATAAGCCCTGACAAAGGGCTTTTTTACAAGAAGCACGCGTAGTTTAGTGGTAGAACTTTAGCTTCCCAAGCTAATCGTGCGGGTTCGATTCCCGTCGCGTGCTCCATTTGTATAAATATATGAAATACGAAAAGTCCTGTGGTGTAGTCACCTATATCCTTATCAACAACGAAATACATTATCTATTGGTTAGACAAACCAATGGTTTTCTTTCATTTCCTAAAGGCCATGTTGAAGGTAATGAAACCGAAGAAGAAACCGCTTTACGTGAATGTTTAGAAGAAACCGCTCTTAAACTCACGTTAAAGAAAGGCTTTAGAGAAGTAATTAATTACAAGATTCCTGAAATAGATGTTGATAAAGACGTAGTGCTCTTTGTTGGTGAAATTGATAATCTTGATTATCATAGACAAGAAAAAGAGATTGATGACATCCAGGTATATAAATACCAAGAAGCGTACAATCTCTTAGAATTTGATAATTGGAAACAAGTTCTTAAGAAGGCTAACGACTTCCTTACAAAACTATAATCTATTAAGCACGAGATTCATGATTTCTTCAAAGTTTCCGTGCTTATATTTATTTATATCTTCATTATCTAAGTTTAATAAACAGTCAGTAATAAGATAGGAATCAATACCTAACTTATTAACAATCATATCTTCTCTAACATCATTACCCACCATAATGACTTCGTCTGGTTTATAACCAGTCTTTTCTAATACTTCTTCATAGTATTTAAGATTTGGTTTGCTAAATCTAGAATTCTCATAAGCGGTGATGTATTTAAAATCATCAGGATTACAACCCGCCCAGCGGATTCTAGCTTTCGTGGCCACAAGTGGGAAGATAGGGTTAGAAGCAATGATTACTTCATAACCTTTATCCTTAAGTCCTTTAATGAAGTCTTTCGCTAATGGTTGATAACCACATGTATGACCTAAAGTAGGGAAGATATTACTATAGAAGTCCACAAAGTTCTCTTTGTTTTCTTCTAATCTATCTGGATGGACTTCAATAAACTTCTTCCAAAATAGTTCTTCATTTGTTTGGCTACCATCATTTTGAATCATCGCTTTAGTGCCATACCAAATGACCTTTAAAAGTTCATCAAGAGTGTAGCCTAAATAGGCGATCTTTTTATAGACCTCGCCAAAATAAATCTTTTTAAAATACTCCTCATCCATGGGGAGTAATGTTCCGTCTAAATCAAATAAAACTGCTTTAATCATGAGAAGATTATTTCATTTATATTATCGTTTGTCATTACAAAATTTTATTTTGTGTTACAATATGGGCCGTATGACGTGGGAACTATTCTTTGACATTCTATTAGACGCATTAAAAGACAGTGGCATTGTCTTCGCTTTCGTGTTCTTATTCCATGTCATTTTGTCGTTTATTGAAACCCCAGTTTCTAACTTCTTAATCAAAAGAAAAAAGAGCTCACCAATCTTTGGTGCTTTATTTGGTTTAGTTCCTCAATGTGGTACATCCGTTATTGCTGCGGACTTATATATTAAGAAATATATTACAATTGGTACCGTTATCGCGGTCTTCTTAAGCTGCTCTGACGAGGCATTAATTGTTTTATTAGAAGCCTGGAATGAAAAGACCTTAATGATCTTCCCATTAATTGGTTTAAAACTTATTACTGGTATCGTCGTGGGTCTTCTTATTGATTTATTTATTAGAAAGCAAAAACTTGAAGAAGTAGACCATATCGAAGAAGAACACGAATGCCACAAGCATCATCACGAAAATACACCAGTGCACGCGCATTTAATTCATCCATTAATACATGCGCTTCAAATACTTGCTTATGTCTTTGTTATCAATTTAGCTTTAGGACTTATTATTGGCTTTGTGACCGAAGAAAAGTTCTCCGCTTTTATGATTTCTAATAGATACTTAGCGCCTTTATTCTCATCTATTATTGGTCTTATTCCTAACTGTGCTTCATCTATTTTAATTACAAAATTATTCGCTGAAGGTCAGCTTTCATTCGGCGCGTTATTTGCTGGCTTATTAGTTAATTCTGGCCTTGGTTTAACAGTCTTATTAAAAGATAAAAAGACAATCGGAAAAGCATTCATTATCTTAGCTATTTGCTTTGTTATCGCTAATATTTTAGGTTACGTGACTTGTTTAGTGGTTGGTTTTTAGTCTCTGACTAAATAGCAACTATATGAACAGTCATTCATTTTTTAATTGCAAATATGAACGAACATTCATATAATAATTACGGTGATGAAATATGAAAGGTGTTCAAAACTCAACAATTAAGAAAATGGAAAGCTTGCTCGAAACAGCTTCCGATGCAACAAGATTAAAAATCATGTTAGCGTTACTCGATGACGATAAATGTGTCTGTGAAGGCGACTGCAACTGTGGTACCTGTTTAGATATGGACTGCATGATTGAAAAATGCGTTAACGATATCGCTGCGGAAATAGGGGCTTCTCAATCCTTAGTGTCCCATCAACTTAGAGTGCTTAAGGATGCTGACCTAGTTAGAACCCGTAAAGAAAAGACAAAAGTGTATTACTCATTATCGGATAAACACGTTCGCTTATTATTAGGCGTTGCTTATGAACACGTGATGGAGGAGGAAGAGGAAAATGATTAAGAAAATATATCACATCTCTGGATTCGATTGTCCTAACTGTGCTCATAAGAGCGAAACCCATTTAGGCAAACATGAAAAAGTCGATAGTTGTCATATCGATTTTTCTACGAATAAGATGTATGTCACATATAAAGATAAAGAATTAGAAGTCGAAGAAATCAAACAAGTTATTGCTCAAGTGGAAAGTGATCCACTAGATATCTATGACCTAGATAAGAAAGTGGTGAAGAAGACTTACCACATTTCTGGCTTTGACTGCCCAAACTGCGCGAAGAAATCTGAAGCCCATCTTGCAAAGCAAGAAGGCATCGAAGACGCTCATATTGACTTCTCCACAAATAAACTTTACATGACTTATCAAAATAAGCCATGGACCATTGAACAAATCAAAAAGGTCATCGCTCAAGTCGAGAGTGACCCACTTGAAATCAAAGAAATCGAAGGTAAAGTCGAACATAAAGAAAGATTATTTACCGCGAATATGTGGTTCTTGCTTGCAAGAATCTTAATCGCAGTCGTGGTCTTAATCATCAACTTAGCCGTTCTTGAAAGATTCGATAACAGTGGCTGGATTAGATTTGCCATCTATACCGCCACAACAGTCTTATTAACATATGATGTTACTTGGCGTGTTATTAAGCACATCAAGAACCTTAATAACATCATTGACCATAACTTATTAATTACTATCGCTGTATTAGGCGCAACCGCTTTAGCGGTTATCCATCTCTTAAAAGAGGGCGAAGCAGAACATGGTGTCCACTTCGCTATGGAAGCAATGATGGTTGTTGGTTTATTCCAAGTTGGTCAAATCGTTGAAAAGATTGCCACTAATAGAAGTAAATTAGCTGTTATGAACGCCATTCAATTAAGAGTGGAATACGCTAACTTATTAAAAGATGGTGAAGTTAGAAAGGTTGATCCAGAAGAATTAGAAATCGGTGATAACGTTGTTATCAGCGCTGGCGAAATGATCCCAGTTGATGGTGAAGTTGTTTCTGGTTCTGCTTATGTTGATAAATCATCTTTAACAGGTGAATTTGTCCCAGTTCTAACTGATGAAAATAATAAAGAAGTATTTGCTGGCTGCTTAGTTAAAACAGGTTCTATTACCATTAAGGTAAATAAGAAATATGAAGATAGTGCAGTCGCTAAGATTATTGAATTAATTTCTAACAGTGGTGAAAAGAAATCCAAAGCGGATGAATTCATTGCTAAGTTCGCTAGATGGTATACACCAGCTATCGTTATTATCTCTGCGTTAGTGTTATTAATTGGTGGTTTAATCACTCAAGACTGGAGTGAATTTGTGGTTAGAGGATTAGAAATCCTCGTCACAGGCTGCCCATGTGCCATTGTCATCTCTGTCCCACTTGCTTACTTCGCTAGTGTTGGTTTAGCTAGTAAGAGAGGTATTGTCATTAAAGGCACTAACTATTTAGATCAATTAAATAACGTTGATAAAATCGTTACCGATAAAACAGGTACCTTAACTCATGGTGTCTTTACTATCACAAAAGTCGCTAATGTCGATGGCGTTAGTGAAGAAGAATTATTAAATGCTTTATATGCGGCTGAGAGTTTATCTACTCACCCAATTGCTAAAGCAATTACTCATGATGTCGATGTTAAAGTTTTAGCGGCTAAACAAGTCGACTATAAAGAAATCGCTGGCTTCGGTGTTCAAACTACTTATGAAGGTGAAGTTATCTATGCAGGTAATGCTCAGTTCATGAGAGATAATGGTGTAGAACACATTGAAGAAGATGTGATTGGCACAATCGTTCACTGCAAGAAAGGTGATAGATATCTTGGTTACATCGTTTTATACGATGAAGTGAAGAAAGAAGCTTATGAAATGGTTAAACTCTTACACAAGGAAAAGAAAGGTGTCATCCTTTTAACTGGTGATAAGAAAGAGAACGCTGATTATATCAAAGCGGAATTAGGTCTTGATAGAGTCTATAGTGAATTAACTCCAGACCAAAAGACTGAAATTCTCGAAAGAGAAATGTCCGTTACAAATAAAGCCGTAGCTTTCGTTGGTGATGGCATCAATGACGCACCAAGCATTATGCGTGCGGATGTTGGTATCGCCATGGGTGCGATTGGTAGTGACATCGCCGTAGAAAACGCTGACGTCGTTATCATGAATGATGATCCAGCTAAGGTCTATGAAGCTGTGAAGATTGCCCGTATTGCTAGACATACCGCTATCTTCAATATCGTCTTCGCCTTATTCGTGAAGTTTGTTGTGGCTCTCTTAGTTTTGATCCTTGGTTCCAAATATATCCCAATGATTGTTCCAGTCCTTGCGGATACTGGTTTAACCGTTGTATTAGTGATTAACTCCTTATTAATCTTATATC
>CAMIVH010000018.1 GCA_946401755.1 uncultured Caryophanales bacterium
CATATTCCATTTTGTGAAAAAATCTGCGATTACTGCGACTTTACAAAGTTGCAGTATTTTCGTAAGTTCGCTATTCCTTATTTAGAAGCTTTAGAAAAAGAATTAAAAAGCTATGATATCGGTGAACTAAATACCATCTATGTCGGTGGTGGAACTCCAACCGCTTTAGAGGATGATTTATTTGAACAATTATTAAAAATAATTAAGCCATATAGTGATGGTGTTAAAGAATACACTTTTGAGGCTAATCCAGAATCGTTAACTGAGTCTAAAATCAAACTCTTAAAGGAGTATGGTGTTAACCGTATCTCCTTAGGGGTGCAGAGCACCGATGATAAAGTCTTAAAGGCTATCAACCGTGAACACGATTATGAAGATGTCAAAAGAGCCATTGCGTGCTTACAGCAATATGACATCAATAACATCAACGTTGATTTAATTCTAGGCTTACCACATAGTAGCAAATCACTTTTACTAAAAGATTTAGAAAATCTAACAAAGTTAGGCATTAAACATATTTCTTGTTATGGTTTAACCATTCATCCACATACTGTCTTACATAATCAAGGTTTTAAAGAATTAGAGGATGATAAGATGCGTGAACTATATGATTTAGTTCATAATTATCTAAAAGATAAAGGCTTTGTGCATTATGAAGTTTCTAACTGGGCAAAAGAGGGTTATGAAAGCCTCCACAATATGATCTATTGGAAAAATGAAAAATATTATGGATGCGGGCTAGGCGCTGCGGGATATATCGGGGATATCCGTTATAAAAACACCGTTAACTTAGATAGATATCTAAATGGTGAATATATCGCGGAAAAAGAAGAACTAACCACTAAAGATAAATATAACTATGAAATCATGCTTGTCTTAAGATGCATATATGCTGGACTTAACTTTAAAAAGATTAAAGAAGAATATGGCGTGGATCTCTATCAAAAGAAAGACGCCATCGATAAGTTCATAGATGAAGGCTATCTGACATTTAGTAATGGTGTAGCAAGACCAACCTATGAAGGCATGATGATTTTGGATACAATCATCCTCGAATTACTTAAGTAAATAATCTTTCTAATAAATTTTTTATCGTTTAATTATGACAATTATTTATTGTTTGTTATAATACTTTCTGGAATTAGTTAGCCATAACTAACTCTAAAACGTTATTACATTAGTAATAATATCGTTCGGAATGGTGGCCTAATTCAGTTTCTATGATAGACAGTGGTTGTCACCATAGAGTATTGCCCTCCTTAGCTTACCCTATTATAGGCCACCGTTCCACATACTTAACATTGCTTTTTTTGATTGATACAGTTTGTTAAAATCTCCGGAATACCCCAAGCCGAATGGGGTATTTTTCGTCTGTTTGCCCTATAAATCCTTAATGTATATTTTATATAAATTTAAATAATTAGCAGATACTACTTGACAGTGCTAATAAAAACCGTAAAATGTAGTTAGCACAAAAAGAGATAGAGTGCTAAAAAGGAGGAGAAAACCATGGCTTTAACACGTAGTGATACGATTCTAAAATACATCGTTGAATACTTTATTAAAAATGCCCAGCCAGTTGGCTCTCATACCCTCATCGAAGAATATAAGCTTCCATATTCCAGCGCCACCATTAGAAATGAAATGTTTGCGTTAGAGAAAATGGGACTTATCGAAAAGACCCACAGTAGCAGCGGCCGTGTGCCAAGTGCGAAGGGTTATCGTTATTACTGCGATAACTTAAGAGATGGTTCCGTTAACGAACAACTCAAGAACAGCATTCAAACCGTTCTTGATCAAAAAGTTAAATCCATCGACGCGGTTATTAAAGAAAGCTGTGAGATTTTATCTCATATGACTAACTTAGTGACTGTGGTTATGGGTCCAGATGAAAACAAAGAAAAATTAGCGTTTATCCAAATGGTGCAGATCTCTGATAACACAATTACCGCGATCTTCGTCACTGATAAAGGCTATGTTGAAAACAAAACCTTCATCGTACCTGAGAACTTAAAAGCGAGCGAAATCGTGAACTGTGTCTCCTTATTAAATGACAGATTAAAAGGTACACCAATCGTTGAACTCGTCGAAAAGACTGAAGCCTTAAAACCAGTTCTTAACGATTATATCGTTGGCCATGACCTTGTTTACCAAGCCTTGCTTGAAACATTCATGCGCTTCGCTAGTGACCGTTTAAGCCTCTATGGTAGAGATGAGCTCTTCACACGTGAAGAATATAAAAATGATACAGAGAAATTAGAAAGAGTCTTCAAGTTACTTAACGACCAACAACTTCTTAAAGAAGTTAAAGACGAGATTAAAAAGGATGACGATGGCCGAATCATTCGTATCGGTGATATCGAAGGTAATCCAGATGTCTCAATGGTGACAGCGAAAATTGACTTAGGAGACGAAGGTAATCGTGCGATTACATTACTCGGACCAACAAGAATCGATTATGACCAAGCCTTATCCGCTTTGGAATATATCGCTGAAACATTAACCGATTACTTCAAAGGATTAAACAACAAAGGAGGTAAAGGTGATGCCTAAAGAAACTAAAGAACAAGTGAAAGACGAAAAAAACAAAGACAAGAAAAAGATCCAAGAGCTCGAAGAAGAACTTGCTAAAGCAAAAGCTGATTCTGAGCATTGGAAAAACGAATACTATAGAGCCTACGCAGATACAAAGAATCTCCGTATGAACTTAGAAAAAGAACACTCAGACGCAATGCGCTATAGAGCGATGGGGTTCGTGGAAGAATTACTACCAGTACTTGATAGCTTCCATATGGCCCTTGGTAATGAACCAACAAGCCCAGAAGTTAAAAACTACTTAGTGGGATTCCAATTCATCTATCGTAACTTTGTTAGCGCACTAGAAAACGAAGGAGTGAAAGAAATCGCTCCAAACATTGGAGATAAGTTCTCCGATAAGAACATGGACGCCGTTGACGTCACTGAACAAGAAGGCGAAGAAAACCTCGTCACTAAAGTGTACGCTAAAGGCTATGAATTACATGGACGTCTCATTAGACCCGCTAGAGTCTCAGTGAGCAAAAACAAAAAAGAAGAACACAAAGAGAGCGTCAAAGCAGACGCTTAATAGGAGGATATAAATTATGGCAAAAGAAATTATCTTAGGTATCGACTTAGGTACCACAAACTCAGTCGTCAGTTACTTACAAGCTGATGGTACAGTGAAAGTTATTCCAAACCCTGAAGGCACAGTGACCACACCTTCCGTCGTAGCTTTTAAAGCTAACGGTGAAGAAATCGTTGGTAACGCTGCTAAACGTCAAGCCGTCACAAACCCAGATACAGTTAGTTCCATTAAGAGAATTATGGGTAGTGCGGAAAAGGTCAACATTAAATGTGTGAATAAATCATTCACCCCACAAGAAATCTCCGCAAAGATTCTTGCTTACATGAAGAAATACGCTGAAGCCCACTTAGGTCAATCAGTCGCTAAAGCGGTCATTACCGTTCCTGCTTACTTCAACGATGCTCAAAGACAAGCGACAAAAGACGCTGGTCAAATCGCTGGTCTTGATGTCGTTCGTATCATTAACGAACCAACCGCTGCGGCCTTAGCCTATGGCTTAGAAAACGATAAATCCGAAAAAATCTTAGTCTTCGACTTAGGTGGTGGTACATTCGACGTTTCCATCCTTGATATTGGTGATGGCACATTCGAAGTTATTTCTACCGCTGGTGATAACCACCTCGGTGGTGATGACTGGGATCAAGTCGTCGCTGACTGGATCAAAGCCCAAATCAAGATTCAATCTAACGTTGATATCACAGATAAAGGTTCCTTACAAAGAATTAGAGAAGCTGCTGAAAAAGCGAAAATCGAACTCTCTGCTTCTATGGAAACAGTTATCTCCTTACCATTCATTAGCATGACATCTGCGGGCCCAGTTAACTTCGAAGTCACATTAAGCCGTGCTAAATTCCAAGATTTAACAAGACATCTCTTAAATAGATGTGAAGAACCAGTGAGACGTGCTTTAGCCGATGCTCATATGAGTGCTTCTGAACTCAACCAAGTCTTATTAATCGGTGGTTCCATCCGTATGCCAGCCGTCCAAGAATTAGTCGCTAGATTAACTGGTAAGAAACCAAACTTATCCGTTAACCCAGATGAAGCTGTTTCTATCGGTGCGGCTTACCAAGGTGGTGTCGTCTCTGGTGATGTTAAAGACGTAGTCTTATTAGACGTCACTCCATTAACCTTAGGTATTGAAACCTTAGGTGGTGTCATGACTCCATTAATCACAAGAAACACAACCATCCCAACCACAAAGAGCCAAATCTTCTCAACCGCTGCGGATAACCAACCAGCCGTTGACATCATGGTCTACCAAGGTGAAAGACCAATGGCCCACGATAACAAGTTATTAGGTCACTTCCAATTAAATGGTATTAAACCAGCCAGACGTGGTGAACCAAGAATTGAAGTCACATTCTCTATCGACGTTAACGGTATTGTTAAAGTCAACGCTAAAGACTTAGATACACAAAAAGAACAAAATATTACCATCTCCGGTAGTAATGGTCTTTCTAAAGAAGATATTGATAGAATGGTCAGAGAAGCCGAAGAACACGCTGAAGAAGATGCCAAACGTAAAGAAGACATCGAACTCCGTAACAAAGCTGAAAGCTTAATTAACGATATCGACATCGCTATGCAAGAAAAAGGCGCTTCTATGGATCCAGCCCAAAAAGAACAAACACAAAAATTACGCGATGAATTAAAGACCGCTTTAGATAACAACGACATGGCGACTTTAAAACAACGTATTAGTGAACTTGAACAAGCTGCTGCTTATATGCAACAACAACAAGCTAACGCTGGCGCACAACCTAACGGTCAAGCGGAACAAGGCACCGCTGGTACAAACCCAGATGATGTCGTTGATGCTGACTTCACAAAGAAAAACTAATTATCAATTAAACAACAATTTCCAAGCATGGTAGGGGCTTAATGCCCCTCTATGCGTGAATAGAAAGGATTATCATGGCAGAGAAAAGAGATTTTTACGAGGTACTAGGTGTTTCTAAGAGCGCCTCTAAAGACGAAATTAAAAGCGCTTATCGTAAACTCGCAAAGAAATATCACCCCGATAACCATGAAACTGGTGATGCGGAGAAATTCAAAGAAGTACAAGAAGCTTATGACATCCTTTTCGATGATCAAAAAAGAAGCGCTTATGACCAATTTGGTCATGCCGCATTCGAACAAGGCGCAGGTGGCCCAGGAAGCAACCCATTTGAAGGCGGTGGCTTTGGAGGCTTCGGCGCTGATGGCGTAGACCTTGGCGATATCTTCTCATCGTTCTTCGGTGGTGGCCGTCGTCAACAAAGAGCAAGCACTGGCCCAAGAAGGGGCAATGACGCGATTGTGCGTGTGAAAGTTGACTTCATGGATACCATCTTAGGTCGTGATATTGAGATTCCATTAACCGTTGATGAACAATGTTCATCCTGCCATGGTACAGGCGCGAAAACTCCTAATGATGTGAAGACCTGTCCTAACTGTGGTGGTCATGGCTACGTCAGAGTACAAAGAAGAAGCTTATTTGGTGTCATTGAACAACAAGAAACATGTACACGTTGTAACGGCACAGGTAAAATTATCTCCAATCCATGTCCTAACTGTGGTGGCAAAGGCTATAACAGAGTTAAGAAAAACATTAAAGTTCATATTATCGCTGGTATTAATAACGGCCAACAAATCCGTGTCCAAGGCATGGGTGAAAGAGGGGCCAATGGTGGTCCTAACGGCGACCTCTTCGTAGAAGTTAACGTTAAACCACACGAATACTTCAAAAGAGATGGTAATGATATCCATCTTACAGTGCCAGTCGACTTCATCGACGCAATCTTAGGCACAAGCGTGGATGTCCCAACAGTCTATGGAGAAGCCACTCTTAATATCCCAGCGGGTACGCAACCTGGACAAATATTCAGAATGCGTGGTCAGGGCGTGAAAGATTTAAGAAGTGGTAAGCCTGGCGATCAATATGTCCATCTCGATATCAAGATGCCAACTTCCTTGAATAGAAAACAAAAAGATTTATTAACGCAATATCGTAATGAAATCGGAAAAGATGACTCATTACTGGCAAAGTTCAAAAAAATCTTCAAAAAATAAACCGGATTTATCCGGTTTTTTATTTTCTCAAAAATATTTTTCATTTTTTTCGGACAAATTTGAAAAAACGCCCCTATTACATTTATAGGAGGTGTTAAATGTACTATATTCCACAATTAAGTAATTCAAGCTGTGGCATGGCATGTCTAAAAATGCTGCTTGCCATAGTGCAAAAAGATGAAAGGTATCTCTATCTGAGCGAGGAAGAGGAGCATGGGCAATACAACTATCAAGACTTACTTTTGATAGCCCAGCGTTATGATGTGACCTTATTTGGTGCGCAAATTAACGATAAAGACGATTTAAGACACTTTGATAAGTTTCCTGTGATTTTAACCGTTAGCGGTCCAAACGATACTTCACACGCCGTTTTGGTTAGTCAAAGAAAAGGAAAGAAAGTCAAAGTTCACGACCCTGCAACAGGTATCAAGTGGCAAAAGATTGATTCTTTAATTCAAATTTGGGATGGCACCCTTTTAGCGGTCAATGATTTTCAAAAGCATCCTTACCCCTATAACGTCATTGACTCAAAGGACCCAAAAGGCATGGTGATTTCATCAATCTTACAAGTCCTTACCGCAGTATTTATCGCTGTCGCTACATTCTTTATTAAACCTGACGGCAACATTATTCTACCCCTGGTGTTTGCTGGCTTAAGTATCGCAAGCGAAATCTTGTTAAGATTTACTTTGCTTAAAAGAATGCAGCGCTTCGATAAATATCTGAGGAGATTCTTACCTTATGTACGTAGTCGTGATTACTTCGAATTCTATAAGCGCGGGCAAGAATACAAAAAGTGTTCTTTAAGTAGTGGGCTCAATCTTCTCTTCTCTTTGCTCATCGTTATTCTCATCATTACTATTTCGGTTATCAACTCGCTTGATTATCTCATTTTGATCTTCGCTTCCTTATTGGCCGCTTATCTCGATGTCTTCTTTTTCTCCCCTTATAAGAACAACCTCGGGAAAGAAATCTACCAAGAGGAATGTGAACTCAGAGGCGCAAGCGATGTTGAAGGTGTCGAAATGAAGGTTAAAACTATGGAGGTTAAAGCTTACCGCTATGCCTACATGGAATTTGCCAAGAAAGGAGTAGTGGCGCTTTTCATGTTTGTCGCTAGTCTCGCTCTTAGTGTCGCTGAAAAGTCCTTCTCCATCCCTAACATCATTTTCTATACGTGTTTATCTTTATTGCTCTATCAATCCTTAACCCCATTATTTGGCTACGATCAACGTTTAGAAGAGAACTTACTTTGTAAAGCGAGAGTGAATAATATTGTTCATCAAGATGAAATTGATAGAAAACATAAGTAATTAATGTTATGATTTCATCATGGAACTCGATTTTAACTCTTTCGACGAATCATTAAACGATTATCAAGATGTCTATGAATCACTAGTGGTGAAGACTCTTAACCATTTAGGTTTAGAGTTTGATCCATATATCAGTGTCACTTTTGTGGACAATGAATTCATTCATAACATCAATCGAGAGTATCGTCATATTGATCGTCCGACAGACGTCATCTCCTTTGCTTTCTTAGATGGAGATGAAAACAAAGATAAAATCTTTCACTCTAAACAAATGGTCGTCCTCGGTGAGATTTACATCTCATTCGATAAAGCCAGAGAACAAGCTACTGCATATGGCCATAGTCTAGACCGTGAACTTAAGTTCCTATTCGTTCATGGATTATTACATCTTCTTGGCTATGACCATATGACAGAAGATGATGAAAAAATAATGTTTTCTTTACAAGAAGAAATCTTAGCGTGAGGTATCCTTATGAGAGATGAAGAATTAATGCAACAAGCTATTGAGGCTAGAAAATTATCTTATAGCCCATACTCCAACTTCAAAGTAGGCGCCGCTTTACTTTGTAAAGATGGTAAAGTGTTTGTCGGCGCGAACGTCGAAAACTCTTCCTACCCATTATGTATGTGCGCCGAAAGAAACGCCTTATACAATGCGATGATGAATGGCTATAAGAAGAGCGACTTCTTGGCTTTAGCCATTGCTGCGGACACAGACACTCCATGCTCACCATGTGGCGCCTGTAGACAAGTGATTAGCGAATTATTCCCAAGAGATGGTGAGATTTTACTCACAAACCTTAAAGGTGATAGCTATAAAACCAACATTGATGAACTCCTTCCATTAGCGTTCTCAGGAGATGATTTGAAATAATGAAATCCGGATTCGTCGCTATTTTAGGTAGACCTAACGTTGGTAAATCTACGCTTTTGAATGGTTTAATAAACCATCACGTTTCTATCGTTACTGATAAATCTCAAACCACAAGAAACAATATCATCGGTATTTATAACGATGAAGAAACACAAATTGTCTTTTTAGATACTCCTGGTATCCATAAGCCAATGCAACAACTTGGTAAAGAGATGAATAACATGGCCTATAGCGCCGCGCATGACGTTGATGTGGCTATCTTAGTGGTGGATGCTTCTAAACCATTTGGTAGTGGCGATACTTTCGTCATTGAACACTTAGACATCCATAATGTCCCATTAATTATCGTCTTCAATAAAATTGATTTAGCGAGATTAGATAAAACCGAAGAACTCAAAAAGACATATCGTCAGTTCTTTAAAGATGCGACATTTATTGACGTTGTCGCTAAAGAAGGCTTTAACATTAACGAAGTCATTAAGACCGTGAGAAACTTCCTTCCTGAAGGACCAGCTTACTATCCTCCAGAAATGATTACTGATAAAGATGAAATCTTCCAAATCAAAGAAATCATCCGTGAAAAGGTCTTAAAGACCCTTAGAGAAGAAGTTCCACATTCTGTGGCGATTTATATGGACCATATCGAATGGGAAAAGAAACCAATGCAAATCTTTGCTTCTATTATCGTTGAAAAAGATAGTCAAAAAGGCATCGTCATCGGTAAAAATGGTAGCCGCATTAAAGAGATTGGCTCCAAAGCAAGAATGAGCATTGAAAGATTACTTAATCAACACATCTTTTTAGAACTCCAAGTCAAAGTTGATGAAGGCTGGAGAGATGCACCTTCTTCTTTGAAGGAATACGGATATAAGTACGAAAAATAATGAAAATAATTGTTCTTTCAATTACCCCATACAAAGAAAAAGATGGGATAGTGAAAGCTATCTCGGAAAATGAATCTTTGACCTTCTTAGCCAGAGGTATCAAAGATCCAAAAAGCAAAAACGCTGCGCTTAATAACGTTTTAACTATTGCCGATATTGAATTAATGGAAGGTAACTTCGCTCATCCAATTCTTAAGAGCTCAAAACCATTGTTCAATCCTTTAAAGGTGGATTTAGCCGCTAAATATTTAGCGAGTCTTATGACTATTGATGAAATGATGCTTAATCTCTTCCCTGAAGATGAACAACAAGTGATGTTCTCGTTGCTTGAAAAAGCGGTGGAAAACCTCAAGAACACAGGCGATTGGTTAATGACCTTACTTCAGTTCATGAGTCATACGGTCAAAATGGGTGGTTTCCAACTCGAAGTTAATCAATGTGTCTTGTGTGGTGCGAAAAATAATATCGTGACGTTCTCGTTCAGTGATGGTGGCTTTATCTGTGAAAAGTGCTACCAACCTGAAATCGAAAAAGACTTAACTAAAGACCAGATGATTCTTTTAAGAAAAATCGTCAATTGTCCTGATTATCGCTTGAAAAGTAGTGATTATAAAACTGAAGATCTCATGGTCTTGTTTGATAAATTTAGCCATTATATCGAAGAAGCTTTCGGCTATCACTTCAAGAATATGCGCTTGCTAATTGATAGCAAATAAGAGATAATAACACTCATAATAGGTTGACAACAATTCCCTAAAAATGTAGGCTTTTCCTCGTGCGAATTATCTAGAGGGGTATACATATTATGAGCAAATTCGAATTCGATAAACTATGTAACCATTTCATTGTCTCTGGTTTCTATTTTCAAGGTTCCGAGATTTATGGTGGTTTAAGCAACACTTGGGACTACGGCCCAATTGGTAGCGAAATTAAACAAAACATCCGTAAAATGTGGTGGAAGAAGTTCGTTCAAGAAAGCACCACAAACGTGGGCATTGATGCCGCGATTTTAATGAACCCAAAAGTTTGGGAAGCAACCGGTCACGTTTCTACATTCAATGATCCCCTCATTGACTGCAAACACTGTAAACAACGTTTCAGAGCGGACCAACTCATTGAAAGTGAGTTCCCTGAAGCTGATGTCAACGGTATGACTAATGAACAAATGATGGATTTCATTAGAAATAATCACGTTAAATGTCCAAACTGTGGTAGTGAAAACTTCACAGATATCCGTCAATTCAACATGATGTTTAAAACACATGTTGGTGTCACTGAAGATAGCAAATCCGTTGTCTACTTAAGACCAGAAACTGCCCAAGGTATGTTCGTTAACTTCAAGAACGTCTTAAGAGCGACACGTCGTAAATTACCAATGGGTATTTGTAACGTTGGTCGTGCGTTCAGAAATGAAATCACACCAGGACAAATGACTTTCCGTACACGTGAATTCGACCAAATGGAAATGGAATTCTTCTGCAAACCAGGTGATGACCTAAAGTGGTTTGATTACTGGAAGCAATACTGCTTAGATTTCGTTGATTCCTTAGGAATCAAGAAAGAGAATCTCCGTTATAGAGACCACGAACCAGAAGAATTAGCTTTCTATAGTAAAGCCACAACTGATATTGAATACTTATTCCCATTCGGTTGGGGTGAAATCTGGGGCATCGCTGATAGAACTGACTATGACTTAAACCGTCATATCAAGTATAGTGGTGAAGCTTTAGATTACTTAGATCCTGAAACAAATGAAAAATATGTTCCATATTGTATTGAACCATCAGTCGGTTTAGACCGTTTGGTTTTAATGACATTATGTGACGCTTATGATGAAGAACAAGTTGGTGACAACGATACACGTATCGTTATGCATCTTTCACCAGCCGTTGCGCCATTTAAAGCGGCTATCTTACCATTAAGCAAAAAGCTTGAAGCTAAGGCTCGTGAAGTCGAACAAAACTTAGCCAAGTATTTCAACGTCATCTATGATGATACCGGTTCTATCGGTAAACGTTATAGACGTCAAGATGCGATTGGTACACCTTTCTGTATCACTATTGACTTTGATACCGAAAACGATGGTGCAGTCACCATCCGTGAACGTGATTCTATGCAACAAATCCGTTTACCAATCGATCAATTAAAGGCTTACTTGGAAGAAAAAGTCTTCTTCTAAGCAAGTAGCAAATTAGTAGAAATTTAGTGAAAGTATAATTTATTATATGGCATTTGATGATAGTTTAGTAAAAGATGTTCTCAAGCACGCTGATATCGTAAAAGTGGTATCCGCTTATTTGCCTGTGATTAGAAAAGGCAAAGACTATCTCGCTAAATGCCCATTCCATGATGACACCAACCCATCCATGCACATCTCACCTGAACTACAAATCTTTAAGTGCTTCGTGTGTGGCACAAGTGGCAACGCCATCGGCTTTGTTAGCAAATATGAGCATCTCTCTTTTAGAGAAGCTTTAAAGAAAGTCGCAGAAATCTGTGATTATCATGATCCAAGA
>CAMIVH010000019.1 GCA_946401755.1 uncultured Caryophanales bacterium
ATCACTTAACATATAAAGAAGTTAAACAATGCATCCAATCCTTCATTTATGGTGTCAACACACCATCCCGTTGGGGTACACAAGCTCCATTCACCAACATCACACTTGACTGGGTTGTGCCAAACGATATGGCGGAACTCAACTGTTTAGTGGGTGGCAAAGAAATGGACTTCAAGTACAAAGACTGTGTTGAAGAAATGGCAATGGTCAATAAAGCCTTCATCGAAATCATGATTGAAGGTGACGCAAATGGCCGTGGTTTCCAATACCCAATCCCAACATACTCCATCACTCGTACATTTGACTGGGAAGAAACAGAAAACAATAAACTCTTATTCGAAATGACAGCGAAATATGGTACACCATACTTCTCTAACTACATCAACTCCGATATGGAACCAAGTGATGTTAGAAGTATGTGCTGCCGTTTAAGACTCGACTTAAGAGAATTAAGAAAGAAATCCGGTGGTTTCTTCGGTTCTGGTGAAAGTACTGGTTCTATCGGTGTTGTTACCATTAACATGCCAAGAATTGCTTACTTATCCACAGACGCTGAAGACTTCTATAGAAGATTAGATCACATTATGGATATCAGTGCCCGTTCACTTAAAGTGAAACGTAACACCATTACCACATTAATGGAAGCTGGCTTATATCCATATACAAAGAGATATTTAGGTAACTTCAATAACCACTTCTCCACTATTGGTTTAGTTGGTATGAACGAAGCTTGTTTAAATGCTCGTTGGTTAAGAAAAGACTTAACAAATCCTGAAGCTATTCAATTCACAAAAGATGTTCTCAATCACATGAGAAACAAACTTTCTGACTATCAAGAATTATATGGTGACTTATACAACTTAGAAGCCACCCCAGCGGAATCTACAGCCTATCGTTTAGCCAAACACGATAAAGCTTTATATCCAGATATCATTACTGCTTCTGAAAATGGTAGAACTCCATACTACACCAACTCCTCACACTTACCAGTTGGTTATACAGAAGATATCTACAAAGCTCTTGATATCCAAGATGGTTTACAAACTTTATACACCTCTGGTACAGTCTTCCACTGCTTCTTAGGTCAAAAGTTACCAAGCTGGAAATCATGTATGAATCTTGTTAGAAAGATCGCTGAAAACTACCACATCCCGTATTACACAATGTCTCCTACATACTCTGTATGTAAAGACCACGGTTATATCACTGGTGAACAATATGTCTGTCCAAAATGTGGTAAGAGAACTGAAGTCTATTCCCGTATTACTGGTTACTATAGACCAGTCCAAAACTGGAATGATGGTAAGACCGAAGAATTCCAACACAGAAAAGTTTATGAACCTGCAAAATCTAAACTCACACACAAAATCACTGACGTTTTAGGTAGCCAAGACGAAGAACAAGAAGAAACAGCAGTTTGCAATGAAATCTTACTCTTCGCCACAAAGACATGCCCAAACTGTAAGATGGCTAAGATGCTTTTAGATAAAGCTGGTATCAAATATAGTGTTGTCGACGCTGAAGAAAACGCTGAACAAACAAAAGCCTTTGGCGTTAGAAAAGCTCCAACATTAATTGTTCCAAAAGAAGATGGCACCAATGATGTCTTTGAAAACGCAAGTAACATCAAAGGCTATATCGAAAGTTTAAACTAATATGATCGATGTCATTGTTGTCGGCGGTGGTCCCGCAGGGATGAGTGTGGCTCTGAATTTGCTCAGAGCCGGTCGCTCAGTCTTAATCTTAGAAAAAGAGAATTTTGGTGGTCAAATCGCCAATTCTCCTCGTGTCGAAAATCTTCCAAGTATTAAAGAAATTTCTGGCTTAGATTTTGCCGGTAATCTCTTTGAACAGATCCTTGATTTAGGTGCGAAATTTGAGCTCGAAGAAGTCACTAGAGTTTTAAAACAAGATGGTGTTTTTGAAGTCACCACTAATTACCATACATATCAAGCAAAAGCGGTTGTTCTCGCTAATGGTGTTAAGCATCGTAAAATGGGTCTTCCAAATGAAGAAGAATTCATTGGTAAAGGTATCTCCTTCTGTGCGGTCTGCGACGGCGCGTTCTATAAAGATAAAGATGTTTATTTAATCGGTGATGCGAATACCGCTCTTCAATACGCTTTAATGCTTGCCCAAACAAGTTCAAACGTTTATGTCTTTACTTTATTTGACCGTTTCTTTGCAGATCAAATCTTAGTGGATCGTTTAAGACAAAAAGATAACGTTCACATTACTCACAACATGAATCTTGTCGCTTATTTAGGTCAAAACGAATTAGCAGGTTTACGTTTTGAAAACACCATGGATCACACCATTCACGAATATCCAACAAACAATGTATTCGTTGCTATCGGCCAAGTTTCTCAAAACGATTTATTCAAATCCTTAGTGGAAACTGATGATCATGGTTTCATTATCACTAATGAGAGAATGGAAACATCAATGCCTGGCTTATTCGCCATAGGCGACACAAGAAAAAAAGACGTCCGTCAAGTGGCAAGCGCGGTTGGCGATGCCTCTATTGCTAGCGTCTTTATTGATAAATACTTAATGATGAATAATCGTTAATAACCACGTAGATTCACTTCAGCAATACCTGAAGACAAATAATCTCTTAATTTATTGGCTTCCACTACGTCAACTTCGTGGAGGCCTTTTTTAATGCAGCCCTCTCTATCTACGAACTTTTGTAAGAATAAGCGCTTTGCACCTTTAATCAAATTAAGGAATGCTTCATAGTCCATCTTCTCATGGAATTCTTTAACCAAGGTGGTTCTAAATTCATAATCCTTAGCTTTAGTCATTAAGAGATTGATGCTCTTTTTGATATTATCAACATTGATGAACTTTAGGCCACATGTTTCAGCATATAAATTTGGACAGTTTTTGATGTCCATAGCAACGTAATCTAATAGGCCTTCATCAAGCAATTCTTCTAGTAATTTTGGGTTAGTGCCATTAGTGTCTAACTTGATCAAGAAACCAAGGTCACGCACCGCTTTGATTTTAACCTTCAAATCTTCTAACATTGTTGGTTCTCCACCACTGAAAACAACCGCATCCACTAGACCTCTTCTGGTCTTTAAAAATGCGAGTATTTCATCGAAGTCAATCTCATCTTGTTTGCTGGCCCCTAAGACCGCTGCACCATTATGACAAAACGGGCAGCGCATGTTGCACGCTTGGGCGAATAAGACGACAGAAACCTTGTCTTCGTAATCTAGTAACGAGAGCTTATCAATACCGACAATTGCCATAGTATTAATATTGTAATATTAAGTTGCCTTCAAATCAAATATCGTTATAATAATTGTTATATGGAACACAATAATATTTCTTGGGACGAATACTTTATGGGTATCGCTTCTTTGAGCGCCTTAAGAAGCAAAGATCCTAATACAAAGGTAGGCGCATGTATCGTCGATGACGATAATAAGGTCGTTTCTATCGGCTATAATGGTATGCCAAAAGGTGTTGATGAAGATCAACTCTCTTGGAACAAAGGTGAAGGCTTAGATTCTAAATATCTCTATGTCTGTCACGCAGAATTTAACGCGATTTTAAATACGCGTAACGGTAGCGCGCTTAAGGGCTGCCGCTTATACGTCACGTTATTCCCATGCAACGAGTGCGCGAAAGCATGCGTACAAGTGGGCATTAAGGAAATTATTTATTTAGAAAATAAATACGCTGACACAATTGGCGTTCAAGCTAGTAAGAAAATGCTTGAATTAGCTGGCATCAAATTAAGACAATTCAACGCTAAAGAATTGAATGAATTAGTGAAGTAATATGACTATCAAAGAATACGTTGCTCTTCGTAAGGAAGAAATTAAAAATTTAGTAGCGGGTTTAGAAAGAAAACCATGCATTGCCATCGTCCAAGTTAACGAGGACGCAGGTAGCTGCGCATATGTGCGCGGCAAGCTTAAAGATGCTGATGAATTAGGCATTAAAGCAGACCTTATTAAACTACCATTAGAAACAACTCAAGAAGAACTTTTGAAGGTTATTGATGAATTAAATAAAGATGAAGTTCATGATGGCTTTATTGTTCAAATGCCTTTACCAAAAGGTATTGATGAAGAAGCCATTAAATTAGCGGTTGATCCTAAAAAAGACGTCGATGGTTTCCATCCTTTATCCGCGCTTGTTCCATGTACCCCAAAAGGTATTATTAACTACTTACACTTCGAAAAGATTCCAATGCAAGGTAAGAATGCTGTTGTTATCGGCCGTAGTAATATCGTCGGCAAGCCAATGGCCAAACTCCTTCTTAAAGAGAATATGAATGTGACCGTTTTGCATAGCAAAACCACTCAAGAAGATATGGCTTTCTATATCGCTCACGCAGATGTCATTGTCGTAGCGATTGGTAAAGCTGGCTTCTTAGATAACCGTTTCACATATAAAAAAGATGCTGTCATTGTTGACGTAGGCATCTCTAGAACTGAAGATGGTTTAAAGGGCGATGCTCTTGCAGGTCTTCCAGTTGGTCTTCAAACTCCAGTTCCTGGTGGTGTTGGCCTCGCTACAAGATTAGCTCTTTACGAAAACTTATTAGAAATATACGGCGTTAACAAGTAGGTTAGCGCCTTTTCTTTAAAAATGTAATTTTGCCTTTCTCTTTTTTGATGAGATGGCGTTTTACTAAACTCGTTAAAAGACGAGATAATGTTTCTCTTTGAATGCCGATTGTTTGGGCTAAAGTGGTCACGTTTTTAAAGACAATGACATTCTCATTTTTACTCGCATAATAGAACAATCTTTCTTCAGCGTTGGTGAAAGACAAAAGCTGGATTCTAGCGTTTAATGATTTACCGAAGTCAGACTGGGCTTGTAAATAGAGAGTTAGGAACTCTTGGTTATTTTGTAATAAGTAAATAAGGTTTTCTTTGTTGATAAAGGCGATGACACATTTTTCTTTAGCGACGACATCACCGCGATAGATTGGATCACTCGAGAAGATTAAGTTATTGCCAAAGACATCGCCCGCCTTTAAAGAGTTAAGTAACATTTCTTTTCCTTTGAAGGCATAAGAAATGATATCGACCTTGCCAGAAACAATGATGCCAACATTCTCACAGAGGTCGCCCTCATGAGCGATGACACTGTTTTTTGTGACTTGATAACCATTAACTAGTTTGTGTTCTTTTTTGCTTAATACTTGTAAAAGTGGAATTTTCATAATATTTGTGTGACCTCAATCACATTTTATTATAAATGGTTCCTGTATAATTACAACGGAGGAATTCTAAAATGAAAAAATATTTATCACTTATCGCAGTAGCCGTTATGCTCACTGCTTGCAATACCACAAATACAAGTTCAAAAGGAGACAGTAGCTCAGCCGCTCCTGAGTATGACCGTTCTTCTTTGAACATCCTTACACCAACAGGGGCTCCAGCCTTAGCATTCTATAACTATGCTGGTAACGCTAAGTTTGAGACAAATGCAGCACCTGCTACAATCTCAGGTCAAATGGCCGCTGGTTCAAAAGATGTTATCGTCTTACCAACCAACGCCGGTGTCAAAGCCATTGTCGATAACAAAGCGCCATATCAATTAGCGGCGACTATCACATTTGGTAATTTCTATATTGCTTCACTCAATAACGATGATAACCAAGTAATGGATGAAAACGACACAATCCTTCTTTTCCAAAAGAACAATGTCCCAGATAAAATCTTCCATTATGTTTATGGTGATCAATTCAACAATGCGATTCATTATGCTGCGGACGTTTCCGCAGTTGCTCAAGCGGTTATTGCTGGCAAATACTCTGACCCAGATACAGGTACAGAATATGTTCCAAACTATGTGATGATTGCGGAACCTGCTTTAACAAACGTGATGAGTAAAAAGAACACTGTCAGCGTTTACGCTGATATCCAAGCTAAATATAAAGAAAAATCAAATGACCAAGCTTTATTCCAAGCTTCAGTCTTTGTGAACAAGAACGTTGAAAAGACTCTTGCGACTTCTTTCTTAAAATCTTTAGAAAAAGATATCAATGATGCTATCGCTGAGCCAACCAAGTTATCCACTGGTATGAGTAAAGAAGCTTCAGCCGCCGAAGTCTTTGGCGTTGCGCCACAAATGGCAGAAAACGTTTTAAAGAAGAATAATGGTATGGGCTTAGGTTTCAAATACGCTAAAGAGAATAAAGCCGCTATTGAAACCTTCTTAAAACTATTCAATATTGAGGGCCTTAATGAGGAAATTTATTTCTAATAAATATACTCTCTTTTCTCTAGGGATTTTATTCGTCATTGGTTTATGGTTTATTATCTCCGCTTTCTTTGATGTTAACGGAGCAATATTCCCTTCACCGATTTTAACTTTGCAAAGCTTCGGCAATATCCTTACCCAAGGACAAACCTATATTAGTTTAGGTTTTACATTCTTAAGAATGATTATTGGTTTTATTATCTCCTTTGTGCTTGCTTTAATCTTTGGTATGATTGCGGGTAACTGGCCAAATATGTATCACTTCTTTAAACCTCTAATGACTGTTTTAAAAAGCATTCCTACAGTCGCATTTGTCTTTGTCTTTGTGGTGATGAGCAACGCTAGAGAAGCTCCTATTTATGTTGTATTAATTATTTGTTTTCCAATTCTATATGAAGCCGTTGTTGGCGGCTTTAAAAGTGTTGAAAAAGAAGTTATCGAAGCCTCTAAAGTTGATGGCGCAAATTCCGTTAAAAGTGCCTTCCATATTAAGTTACCTTTAGCGGTACCTTATATTATTGTCGGTATCGTTTCTAGCTTCGCTCTATCTTTTAAGATAGCCATTATGGCGGAAGTCATTACTGGCGCTACTAAAAATGGTATTGGTAGTTCTATCCACCACGCCTATACGCAGATGGAAATGCCTGATGTCTTTGCCTATTCTTTATTAGTCATTATCCTTATGCTCTTAGTGACTCTTTTAGAAGACGTTGTCAAACAAATAGCGAAGAAGAAAGGCATTGTTATTGATAACAATAAGTGAATAAAGTAAACTTATTTTAAGGAGAACATACACAATGGAATTAAAAGGTAGTAAAACTGAAAAGAATTTAGAAATGGCTTTTGCTGGTGAATCTCAAGCCCGCAACAAATATACCTATTTTGCAAGCCAAGCTAAGAAAGAAGGCTATGAACAAATCGCCGCTATTTTCTTAGAAACAGCAGAAAACGAAAAAGAACACGCTAAGATGTGGTTCAAATATTTACATAATGGTCAAGTCCCAAGCACCGTTGAAAACTTAAAAGCAGCGGCTGAAGGCGAAAACTTTGAATGGACCGATATGTATAAGAAAATGGCAGAAGAAGCCAAAGAAGAAGGCTTTATGGAAATCGCCGCTAAGTTTGCGTTAGTCGCAAAGATTGAAGCGGAACACGAACAAAGATACCTCAAGCTTTTAGAAAAGGTCAAAGCGGATAAAGTCTTTATCGCTCCTGATGTCGTTGTTTGGAAATGCCGTAACTGTGGTCATATCCATATTGGTAAAGAAGCACCAAAGATTTGCCCAGCCTGCGCACATCCACAATCATATTTCGAATTAAGAGTCGAAAATTACTAGACTTTAATGTAATTAAAAAGATGCGGAGAAACGTCTCCGCGTTTTTTTATTATTTTGATTAATTAACTATTGCAATTAATTTATTTTTCTATGATAATAATAAAGCGCGTTAACACGGATCTGTGGTGTAGCGGTTAACATGTCTCCCTGTCACGGAGAAGACCGCGGGTTCGATTCCCGTCAGATCCGCCAGCGCTTTATTATTATAAAGATGGCTCGGTAGCTCAGTTAGTAGAGCATCAGACTGAAAATCTGAGTGTCGCCGGCGCGCTCCCGGCCTGAGCCACCACTGAATATAAAATAGACATCAATCGATGTCTTTTTTTCTACCTTTTGAAGGCAATAAAAAACCGCTAGCGGATGCTAACGGTTTTATTTTTTAAGTCAGACTATTGGTCTTTCTTTTGTGTTTCTTTTGGTTCGTCGCCTTCTGGTCTTTCCATACCGATCTTAGCCATTAAGTCATCGACGAGTTTCTTTGCTCTACGATATGCTAAGTCACTCTTAATGCGGAGTAAGCATGGGAGATCTTCGTACTTCTTAGCTTCAGCTTGTTCGACTGGGATTGTGCTGTCAGCATAATCTTTTGGATCAAGTTGTAAGTAGATACGGAGGTGTTTACCAACGATTGTTACGAAGGCATAACGTTGTCTCTTATAAGAGAATGTATCACCTGGGATAGAGACACGGTTTCTTAAACCATACCATTTAATATAGTCGCGGAGGTCATAGTATTTATGACGTAAGTCATATTCACTATTTCTTAAACGGGTTTCGAATGGTTTTCTCTTTCTCTTACCCTTAATGACTAAACCATCTGGACCGACTTCTTCAGGGGCTTCTTCTTCGCCCTCTTCTTCGTCTTCTTCCTCTTCAGGTTCTTCTTCTGGTTCTGGTTCTGGTTCAGGTTCAGGTTCTTTTACTGGAGCAGGAGCTGGAGCTGGTTCTTCTTCTTTTTCTTGGTGATATTCTTCGACGTGTTCATCAACGCCTTCTTTAACGAGAGCGCGAACTTCTTCTTCACCTAAACCGGCTTCACCGCAGCAGCATTCTTCTTTTTGTCTTTCAGCACCGGCAGCCTTGTCTAATAAGCCAAGTAACATTCTTGCAACTGGTAATGTTGCGAAGTAAATAGCAAACAAGTTAAGGCCTGTAGCACCGCCCATAAGGAGCATGCCTAATGCTCTAATTCCTTGGTATTCAACTTGAATAACTGAGAAAATGATAATGAATGGTAAGAAGCCAATAGCAACGATTTCAACTAACGCTGTTAATAAGAGCATTGGTTTTTTCTTGACAAAGGACATAACGATTGTCGCAATACCGATTGTTAAGGCAACAAAAACGAGCACTACACCGATGTAGGCTGTTGGATGAGTGAATTGGGATGGTCTCCACATTAAGCAATAGTACTGGATACAGGCACGTAAGCCATATGTAAATAATTCACCAGTCATGTTGTTAATACCGACACCGCCATTGGATAAGTCACTAACACCAACAATACCTGTGATGAGAGCGGCAAATAACCATAAGACGAAACCGATACATGTGGTACGCAAAATCTTCTTGTTTTCCATATATAGATTATCTCCTTATTTACTTATAATGTAGTGCCGGCATTTTTCAATTTCAAGTTTTTATTAAAAAATAATAGAAAAATAGCGCACATGGGGCGTGTTTACGTGTGAAATGTTACAAATTTGTGTCGTTTGTATATGATTTTCTTGCGAGACAAAATTGCGAAACTAGGTGACATATCGGCTCTTTTTACTTTTTAAAAATAGGCGATATGGTATGGGTTTTTAAAACATTAATAAAATTAAATGTATCATTTCTCAATTAATTGGTTATCATATAATCATGTTAATAAAATTAAAAGTGCAAAATTTTGCAATTATCGAGGATATCGAAATCGATTTTAAAGATGGTTTAACTGTCTTAACTGGTGAAACCGGCGCTGGTAAGAGTTTAATCATCGACTGTATTGGTCTTCTTTTAGGCGAAAGAGCCGCTTCTGAAATGATCAGACAAGGCGAAGAAAAGGCTGTTGTCCAAGGTGTTTTTGATAATAACACCCCACTTTTACGTGCCGCTTTAGATAAAGCAGGTGTTCCTGAAAAAGATGGACTTATTGAAATTAAAAGAACTATCTCTGCGAGTAAGAATGTGGTGAAAATCAATGACACCACGATTACTTTAAACGAACTTAAGTACATCATGTCTTTAATCGCTGACATCCATCAGCAATTCGATATGGTGAAACTATTCAATAACGAGAACTACTTAGCGATGGTTGATGGCTTTAATTCCCGTTTAATTAATCAATATCTTGATAAGTATTTAGTTAGTTATGCCGCTTTAAAAGAACAAGCGACTTCCTATAATGCTTTAGTTAAACGTATTGATGAATTCAATCGTAATCAGGAAGACTATGAATATGCTTATAAAGAGATTAAAGCTCTTTCTCTGAAAGAGAATGAAGAGGAAGAAATCAATTCTGAAATCTCTTTATTAGAAAACTACGACAAGATTTATTCCTTATTAATGGAAAGTAAAGAACTGATGGATGGAGATGCTTTAAACAACATCTACACCATTAAGGAAAACGTTAGTAAGCTATCTGAATATCAAAATGAATATCAGGATTATATTGAAAGACTAAATAACGCTTACTATGAACTTGAAGATATGTTCGAAGAAATCAAAAAGAAAGCGGACTATCTTAACTATGATCCAGAACATCTCGACGCTTTAATTGAAAGAAGTCACGCGATTAATGCTTTAAAGAAAAAGTACAACAAGACATTCGATGAACTAAGAGCGTATGAAGATGAACTTAATGAGTTATTAAAATATAAAGAAGATTATTCTATTCTTCTAAAAGAAGAAAAAGATAAACTTCAAGCCGCTTACGATGAAGCATATGTTCGCGCGATGGACTTGCATAAAGTCAGAGAAGATATTGGCTTAAGTATTACTAAAGACTTAGAAAAGACTCTTTCCGAATTAGCTCTTACCTGTCGCTTTAATGTTGCAGTTAACGGCAAAGAAAAGGATGAGAACTTAGATATCTCTATCTTTAATGAAACTGGTATCGACACGATTGAGTTCTTTATTGAAACCAATATCGGTGAAGGTTTAAAGCCATTAGCGAAAGTTGTTTCCGGCGGTGAACTTAGCCGTATCATGTTAGCGATCAAACTTCTTTATGTGAAAGCCCAAAAGATTGGCACTATCATCTTTGATGAAATTGATACTGGTATCAGTGGGGATGTCGCTAGTAAGGTTGCTAAAAAGATTAAAGAACTTGCTTATAGTCATCAAGTTATTACTATTACCCACTTACCACAGGTGGCAAGCTTATCTGACCACCATATTAGAATTGCTAAGAAGGTAGTTAATAATAGAACCTACACCACGATTAAAGAATTATCTCTTGATGAAAAGATATATGAAATCGCTTCACTTATTTCTTCAGGCAAAGTAACCGATAAGCAATTAGAGTACGCTAAAGAAATGGTGATGGAAAGAAAATAGAACCCATTTGGGTTCTTTTTCATTATTTAAGTTTCATGCCTTCTCTAAAGGCTAGAGCGACTGTCTCGCCAATTTTTCGATATTCAGCGTTGATTGGATCAAAGGCGACGAAGTTAATCTTCTTTGGATCGACTTTACCTTCTTCATTAAGGACGCTTTCATCAGCGGAGACATTAACGATTTTAGCGATGATGTTACCACCACCTTCACCTTCATTAATGATATCAACGACTTCACATTCTAGAGTTAATGGATAGTCAGTAAATATTGGAGCGTCAACGTGTTTAGACTTTTCATATTTAAGACCGCTTTTAGCGATTTTATCTTTTTCTTTCTTTTGAGAAACAATACCAACATAGTCACTCGCGGTAATTG
>CAMIVH010000020.1 GCA_946401755.1 uncultured Caryophanales bacterium
GAACAACAATACTTACCAGATGATTTAAAGAAGAGAAAATACTACGTCCCACAAGAGAATAAGAATGAACAAACATTCAAAGAATATTGGGATAAAATCAAGAAAAAGAAGAAATAAATTATGGACTCATTAAAAACCTTAATGGATAAAAAACAATATGATTTAGTCTTGAAGCTAACAGAGAATAGTCAAGACTCTTTAGCCTTGTTCTATCGTCTCAGTGCGTTACTAGCGACTGGTCGTAGTGAGGATGCTTTAAAGTTAATCAAAGATAAAAGACAAATCCTTTTAGCGAAGCCTGGCGTTTTAATGAAAATCCATATTGAATTATTATGCTTATTAGGTAAATTTGATGAAGCTTATAGCGAACTCCGTTACTATCAAGAATTACCATATGAGAATCAAGAAACAGAAGAACTTTTAAATAGCCTTCCAAAATATATTAGAGAAGAAGAAATCAAAGTCTATAAACGTCAAGAAGTAGGTCAAGACGAATTAAGAAAGAAACTCCTCTCTAAAAATGACGTTGATGTCTTAAGCGCTCTTGATGCAGTGAGAGGTCAACAACTAGAAAGTTTCTT
Source organism: uncultured Caryophanales bacterium (assembly GCA_946401755.1). Classification (GTDB taxonomy): domain Bacteria; phylum Bacillota_I; class Bacilli_A; order RFN20; family CAG-826; genus RUG14515. The sequence continues at coordinate 582 of CAMIVH010000020.1, forward strand.
GCTTCCTATCATCAATATTCTTAAGAACTATCCTAAGCAATTGGTGAGAACTTTCGCCTTACTTTTACTCGTCGCGAAAAAGTACGATAAAAAAGTGGAATTCCTTCACGAAGATAAACTCATTGAAGTCATTCCTAGTGAGTTAGATGAACCATTTATTATTCCTGGATTAGGTAACATTGATGATTTATCATCATTATTCCAAAACGAATACCATGATCCATCCTTAAGTCAGAATGCGATCAACATCCTTTCTTCTTATATGGTTTATATCTATCCAAATAAAGTTAATTATTCAAAAGAAGAATTACTCGTGGTCTTTGGTTACATCGCTAAAGAGCTTCTTCAAAGCAAAGATAATGATTTAGATAAGTTATGCGAGAAACATGACTTAGATAAACAAGAAATCAAAGAAGAAGTTAATAAAATTAAAGCGCATCTCGAAGATTTTTAGTTTTTCATACTTCTTTATAAAGAAAATACAAGCGCTTTTGCTTGTTTTTTATTTTACACACGTGATATATTTATACACGCACACATTTGAAAGGATAAATATTAATCATGGAAAGAAAAGTAACCAAATTAGAACACTGCCATACAGAAGTGTTAGTCAATGTGGACAAAGATTTATGGAAAAAAGCTCAAGAAAAAGCTTTTAACAAAATTGCTAGTAACATTACCGTTCCAGGTTTCCGTAAAGGTAAAGCCCCAGCCAATATGCTCAAGGGCCGTGTTAACCAAATGGAAGTCTTCAACGAAGCAATTAATAACGTCTTACAACCAGTTTACGAAGACATCTTAAAAAACGAAGACATCCAACCAGTTGCTAGACCAGCATTCGATGTCACTAAATTAAGCGAAGATGACTTAGAAATCAAAGTCACAGTCGCTACACGTCCAGAAATTAACCTTGGCAAATATACAGGCTACGAATTAGGCAAAGCGACCGCTGAAGTCAAAGACGAAGAAGTCGATGCTGCTATTGAAGCTTTAAGAAAACAAAACGCCACAGTTGCACCAAAAGAAGGTCAAGCTGAAAAAGGTGATATCGTCGTTATGGACTTTGAAGGTTCAGTTGATGGTGTCCCATTTGAAGGCGGTGCCGCTGAAAACCACGAATTAGAATTAGGTAGTGGTGCCTTTATCCCAGGCTTTGAAGATCAATTAATCGGTGCTTCCGCTGGTATTGAAGTTGATGTTAAAGTCAAATTCCCAGAAAACTATGGTCCAGATGAAATCTCTGGTAAAGATGCCGTCTTCCACTGCAAGATTCACGAAGTGAAACAAAAAGTCTTACCACAATTAGATGAAGAATTCATCAAAGACTTAAACATCCCAGGCGTGGCAGATTTAGAACAACTCAAAGCCAATAGAAAAGAAGCTTTATTAAAACAAAAAGAAGCTAACGCCAAACAAGAATATCTCAACAAATTAGTTGAAGAAATCAAGAAAGTTTCTACATTCGATATCCCAGAAGAAATCGTTAAAGAAGAAGCTGAAAATCGTAAAAAACAACTCGAACAAAGATTACAACAATCTGGTATCGATTTAGAACAATACTACGTCTTAACTAAGACCAAAGAAGAAGACTTAGATAAGCAATTAGCCGAAGAAGCTAGAAAAGGTTTAGAATCATTCTTCGTTATGGATTCTGTTGGTGAAAAAGAAAAGCTCAACATTACCGAAGAAGAATTAGAATTCGAACTTTCCAAAATGGCGGAACAATACAATATGACCATTGATCAAATCAAGAATGCTTTAGGTCAACAATTAGGTCAATTCCGTCACAATCTTATCATGCAGAAGATTGAAAACTTCTTATTCGAAAACAACAAGTAATTTAAATTAAGGAGGTCATTTATATGAGCGATAGACCCCAAACATTGACATTACCATTACTTCCAACACGTAGTTTCGTGCTTTTTCCTAGTACTATCCAACCAATAGAAGCAGGAAGAAGTTTTTCCATTAACGCGATTAATGCGGCTCATTTACAAGCGGACTCTTTGTTATTTGTCGCTTGTCAAAAGAACCCAAATGATGAAACTATCGATTTCGATACAATTTATCATGTTGGTACTTTATGCCGTATCGTTTCCATCGTGGAAAAAGGTGATTTAGTGAGAGTGCGTGTTGATGTCGTGGAAAGAATCACTTTAAACGATATCTCCTATGACCAAGCTAATGGTTATTATGTCGCTAACGGCACAATCGACAATGTCCCAATGATGGATGAAATCACCAATGACTCTATCATCCGTGCAATTGTTGATAAATTAAACAATTTACCAAACGTCTTATCGTTATTAAATAAGTCCACACTTAACCAAGTTAACAAAGTTAAGGATGCGGCTTCTTTATGCTACATCTTAGCGAGCAATCTCCAATGTTCTACAGAAGAGAAGCAAGCTATTTTAGAATGCAATAACGTTAACGAATTAATGGAGAAGATTTTACTTCTCATCTCTGGTGAACAAACCAAAGCTCAAATCGATGAAAACATCGCTAACTCAGTGAGAGAATCCACTGAAAAGAGCCAAAAAGAGTATTTCTTAAGAGAAAAACTCAAAGCCATTAAGAAGGAATTAGGTGAAGTCACTGATGACAAAAATTCTCCTGAATCCATCTTAGAAAAATTAGAGAAGAATCCTTATCCAGAAAACATCAAAAAGAAAGTTAAAAGCGAACTTGCTAAGTTCGATATGATGCCTCAAGGTTCCTTAGAAGGCGCTTTGATTCAAAGCTACCTAGATGTTCTTATGTCCATCCCGTGGTGGGAAAAGACTGAAGATGATGAAGACCTTAAACACGTCGAAGCCATCTTAGATGAAGACCATTATGGATTAGAAAATCCAAAGAAGAGAATCGTTGAATACTTAGCGATTAAGAAATTAACTGGTAACTTAAAATCACCAATCCTCTGTTTCTATGGCCCACCTGGAACAGGTAAGACTTCTTTAGGTAAATCCATCGCTAGAGCCTTAGGTAGAAAATTCTTCAAGTGCTCCTTAGGTGGTATTTCCGATGAAGCCGAAATCAGAGGTCATAGAAGAACATATGTTGGCTCTTTACCAGGCCGTATCATTCAAGGCATGAGAAAGGCCGGAGTCACTAACCCAGTATTTTTACTCGACGAAGTCGATAAACTCGCTTCTAGCTATAAAGGTGACCCCGCTAGTGCCTTATTAGAGGTCCTTGATCCAGAACAAAACAATCAATTCAACGATAACTATGTTGAAGAACCATACGATTTAAGTGATGTTCTCTTCATCTGTACCGCTAACTACTTAGAAAATATTCCTGGTCCATTAAGAGACCGTTTAGAACTCATCCAACTCTCTTCTTATACTGAGATTGAAAAGATGCATATCGCTAAGGAACACTTAGTGGCTAAACAAATTGCTCTTAACGGTTTAAAACCAGAACAAGTCATCTTTGAAGATGATGCCTTAAGATATATCATCCGTTCCTACACACGTGAAGCGGGTGTCCGTGAACTTGAAAGAAAGATTGCCTCTTGCTTAAGAAAAGTTGCGGTTAACTTTGTTAAGAATCCTGATTGTGGTGTGACCACGATTAACGCTGACAAAGTCAGAGAATACTTAGGTGTCCCAATCTTCGAAGACACACAAAAAGAAAAAGAAGCCCAAGTTGGTGTTGTTACTGGCTTAGCTTATACTGAATATGGCGGTGACATCTTACCAATCGAAGTTAACTACTTCAAAGGTAAAGGCTCTCTCATCTTAACTGGTCATTTAGGTGACGTGATGAAGGAAAGTGCGAGTATTGCCCTTGACTATGTCAAGAGTAACGCTGAAAGCTTCCAAGTCGATCCTGAATTATTCGTTAATAGCGATATTCACATTCACGTGCCTGAAGGCGCAGTGCCAAAAGATGGCCCAAGCGCAGGTGTGGCTATGACATGCGCGATTATCTCATGCTTAAGTCATCGTCCAGTTTCTCCAGACGTCGCTATGACTGGTGAAGTGACCCTAAGAGGTCAAGCCTTACCAATCGGTGGTTTAAGAGAAAAATCTTTAGCCGCTCTCCGTAGTGGTATTAAGAAAATCGTTGTTCCAAAGGACAACAAGAAAGATGTTGATGAACTTCCTAAGGAAGTAAAAGACACATTACAAATTGTCTATATGTCTTCCGTGGAAGATGCAGTGAAGGAAAGTTTTATTCAATGATTAATTTTCTAAACGCGACATTTATCAAATCTTGCCCGAATAGAAATGAAAAACCTCAGGCGCAAAAACCTGAGGTTTTAATCGTTGGGCGTTCTAATGTTGGTAAGTCTTCATTAATCAACGCCTTGACACAAAAGAAAAAGTTAGCGTTTACCAGTTCTAAACCAGGCCACACAAGATTATTAAATTATTTCGATATCGACAATAGATTTTATCTTGTTGACGCTCCTGGATATGGCTACGCTAAGGGGGGCATTGATCTCGATAGATTATTTGCAGAGATGATGTCTTCATATTTTGATAATAACAATGATTTAAAGCTTGTTTTAATCCTTCTTGATGCAAGAAGAGAACTTACTGATGATGACCTTGAAATCATTGATTATGTTAAAGAAAATAACATTCCTTTTGCTCTTGTCATCACTAAGTACGATAAGGTTAATCAAAAGGAAAAGTCCGCTCTTAATAAATACCTTAAAGAAATGGGCTTAGTTAATGAGCAAGTATTTTATACATCCATACTAAAGAATGATAGTTTATCTCTTTTGAAAAAAGGGATTGAGAATAGCCTTTAATTTAGTATAATGTAAGCGTCCGTTGAAGAAGAGGAGTAGTCTATAAGTCTTCTCATAGAGAATCGAGGATGGTGGAAGCTCGATAGAAGAAGTAGATGAAGGTCGCTTTGGAGGAATCGTAAGCCTAGCGATAATAGGTTAATGAAGTGCGTAGAAAGATCTACGAACTAAGGTGGTACCACGCGAGAGCGTCCTTAGATAGGGCGTTTTTATTTTATAGGAGATCTTATTATGTTAGAAAAACGTTATAACCATCTTGAAGTGGAAAAAGGAAAATACCAGAAATGGAAAGAAGCTGGCTACTTTGCTAGTGGTGATATTTCTAAGAAACCATTTAGCATTGTCATCCCACCTCCAAACGTTACTGGTAAATTACATATTGGTCACACTTGGGACACAACCATTCAAGACATCATTGTCCGTTATAAGAAGATGCAAGGCTATGATGTTTTATGGCTTCCAGGCATGGACCACGCTGGTATTGCGACACAAGCAAAAGTCATGGAAAAGCTCAGAAATATGGGCAAAGACGTGACGAAAATCACAAGAGAAGAGTTTTTGAAGTGGGCTTGGGGTTGGAAAGATGAATACGCTAGCCACATCCATGAACAATGGGCCCAAATGGGCTTAGCCCTCGACTACAATAAAGAAAGATTCACCCTTGATGAAGGCTTAAACTATGCTGTTAGAACAGTCTTCGTCACCTTATATAACAAAGGATTAATTTATCAAGGTGAAAGAATTATTAACTGGGATCCAGTGCAAATGACCGCCCTTAGTAACGTCGAAGTTATTCACCAAGACGACAAGGGTTATATGTACTATTTCAAATACCCAATCGTTGGCAGTGATGAATCCTTAATCGTTGCCACAACTAGACCAGAAACCATGTTTGGTGACGTCTGTGTGGTCGTTAATCCTAAGGACAAGAGATACACAAAATATCATGGAATGAAGGTTATAAACCCAGCGAACCATGAAGAATTACCAATTATTTGTGATGAATACGTTGATATCGACTTTGGTACTGGTGCGATGAAATGTACACCTGCCCATGACCCAAATGACTTTATCATCGGTGAAAAATATGGTTTAGAAAAACCAATCATCTTTAATAAAGATGCCACGATGAATGAAAAGTGTGGTCAATATAAAGGCATGGATAGATTCGTCTGTCGTGAAGCTTTAATTGAAAACATTAAAAAAGAAGGTAACTTTGTTAAGCAAGAAGAAATCGTTCACCCTGTTGGTCATAGTGAAAGAAGTAACGCAGTCGTGGAACCAATGCTTTCTAAACAATGGTTTATTAAGATGCGTCCACTCGCAGAACAAGCCTTAGCTAATCAAAGAAAGAAATCCACGAAAGTTAACTTCGTTCCTGAAAGATTTGAAAAGGTCTTTATCCAATGGATGGAAAAAGCTGAAGACTGGTGTATCTCCCGTCAATTATGGTGGGGTCACCGTATTCCTGCTTATTATAATAAGCACACTGGTGAAGTTAAGGTCTTAATGGATCCACCAAGTGATATGGAAAACTGGGAACAAGAAAGCGATGTTCTTGATACCTGGTTCTCCTCACAGTTATGGCCATTCTCCACAATGGGCTGGCCAAATAAGACACCAGATTTAGAAAGATACTTCCCAACTGATGTCTTAGTTACTGGTTATGACATTATCTTCTTCTGGGTTTCAAGAATGATTTTTGAAAGTTTAGAAATGACTGGTCAAAGACCATTTAAAGAAGTTGTCATCCATGGTCTTGTTAGAGACGAATTAGGCCGTAAAATGTCTAAGACATTAGGTAATGGTGTTGATCCAATTCAAGTCATTGCTGATTATGGTGCGGATGCTCTTAGATATTTCTTAACCACAAACAGCACACCAGGACAAGATATGAGATATATCGACGAGAAAGTCCAAGCCGCTTCTAATTATTTAAATAAAATATGGAATAGCGCGCGCTACGTGTTATCTATCCTTGGTGATGACTATAAGGAAAGCGCATTATCTAAAGATAAGATGTCCGCTTTAGACAAGTGGATTATCAATAGATGCAACGCCACAATTAGGAATGTCACCATGAATATGGATAAATATGACTTCAATGCGGCTAGTAACCACTTATATAACTTCGTTTATGACGACTTCTGCTCACAATACTTAGAAATGTCTAAAGTCGCTCTAAATAGCGAGAATGAAGAAACAAAGAACACCACAAAAGCGGTGTTACTATACTGCTTGAAGAATATTATTCTTCTCATCTACCCATATACTCCATTTATTGCGGAAGAATTATATTGTTCTTTACCAACTCATTTAGAGTCCATCATGCTTGAAAGCTATCCAAAATACGATGAAGCTTTAGTGGATGAATCTAAAGACTATCAAGTCGACTTATTATTCAATCTCATTAGGGACGTGAGAAACTACAAGATTGAAAACAAATTAGCGCCTAACGCTAATCTAGACTTATCATTGCTTCTTAAAGAAGAAATGTTCGATGGCTTCTTAGCGTACCTCAAAAGATTCAGCTTCTCTGAAGTGAAGTTATTAAATAAAGATCAACACGTTGAAGGTGAAGCCCATATCTATAACGAAGCGGAACTTTATATCGCAAGTAACGTTGATAAGGGCGAATTACTCGCTAAGTTAAACAAGGATATTGAAGCCTTAGAAAACGAAATCAAACGTTGTGAAAATATGCTCAATAATCCTAACTTCATTAATAAAGCTCCTGAAGCTAAGATTGCTTTAGAAAGAGAAAAATTAGCCAAACATCAAGAGAATTTGCAAGTTTTATTAGAGAAAAAGAAAAAAAATGCATAATTTTCGGACAAATTTGAAAAAACCTCCCTATTTAATTAATAAGGAGGTCTTTTTTATGACTTATAAATTACTCAGCGAAGAAGAGATGCAAAACCACTATGTTGGTGAAGCAATTACAGTCACCGCTGTCATGGCACTTTTATGCGCCGCCATCATTGCAGTAGTGCTCTATCGTTTGTTCCGCTCCTCTAAGGGCAGTGCTGCTGTTCCTGGTGGTTGGAAATTCTCTTGGAACTAATGGGCAAGATTGATGATTTACCCACTCTAGATAAGCCACGTGAAAAAGCGGCTAGATTTGGGATTGAAACATTAAGTGACGAGGAATTATTAGCCCTTATTATCAATGTTGGAACAGTTGGACATTCCTCCCTTGATATTGCTAGAGATGTCTTAAATGATTGTCACTCATTAACGGCTTTATACAACAAACCATACCAATATTTTCATACCTTTAAGGGGTTAAAGAGAGTGAACGCTTTGAAGCTTGCAGCGACCATTGAAATCGCTAAAAGAATGAACGAGAAAACACGTCTCGTTTATGAAGAAAAAGCGGAGGTAAATAGCGAGTCTCTTTACCAGAGATACGCTCTTTCGTTGGTGGGTCAAAGTCAAGAAAACTTTGTGCTAGTTATTCTTAATAAGAATAAACAAATCATTTTTGAGAAGGTTTTGTATAAAGGCGATGATGAAAATGTGAGCATTTCCGCTCGTGAAATAATCAATCTTTTAGTGCTCCATAACGGCTATTATTTTTACCTCATCCATAACCATCCAAACAACTCATTATCACCGAGCGATTCTGATATGATATTCACCGAAAAAATCAACCGAAGAGCAGAAAAGATAGGGGTTAAACTTCTTGATCATCTGATTATCGGACAAACAGGATATTATTCATTTCTTCACTCTAAAGTATTTTCTTAATGAGAAAATTTCTTTAATTTATTATTGAACGCTCTTATAACTTATGTTATATTACATGCGTTGTCGCCTCACTAGCTACAACCGCATAGAAAAGGTTTATGAAACTTTATTAAGTACCTTAATAGCGAGTACTTAGTGATTAAACAGAAGGAGGGACATTATGTACGCAATTATTGAAACTGGTGGAAAACAAGTTCGCGTGGAAGTTGGTAGCAAAATCTACGTCGAAAAACTCGATGCCGAAGTCGGTGCAAAAATCACCCTCGACAAAGTGCTCCTAATCGGAGACAAGGCTCTCAAAGTTGGTAACCCATATATCGAAGGTGCCAAAGTGACAGCCAAAGTCGAAAAACAAGGCAAAAGCAAAAAAATCCGCGTCTTCAAGTACAAAGCAAAGGCTAACGAACACAAGACCATTGGTCATCGTCAACCATATACTTGCTTAGTAATCGAAGCTATCAATGCCTAATCATGATTAAAGTGATAATTGGCCGTGCATCTAATAACCAAATCAACTTCTTAGAAGTTAAGGGTCACGCTAACTCAGCTGAATATGGACAAGATCTTGTCTGTGCAGCGGTCAGTGCAGTAGTGACTGGAGGATTCAATAACTTAGTTAACGTTAAAGATTACGAAATTAAGTTAGATGAAGGACATGCATTATTCAAAAGTGAACGTCCATTAGATGCCCATGATGAAGTCGTGATTGAAACAATCGTGTGTGGGTTAAATACTATATGCGAATCAAATCCGAAATTCATCGCTATCAAAACCGATAAGTAATTCGGTAGAAAAGAGGAAATAAAGATGTTATTTAAATTAAATCTCCAACTCTTTGCTAGTAAAAAAGGTGTCGGTTCCACAAAAAACGGACGTGATTCTGCTGGTCGTAGACTTGGCGCTAAAGTCGCCGATGGACAATGGTGCCATGCAGGTAGCATTATCTACCGTCAAAGAGGAACAAGAATTTATCCTGGAGTCAATACCAAAAAAGGTAAAGACGATACCATCTTCGCCACATGTAATGGTGTTGTGAAGTATGAACGTTCTGGCAAAGACAGAACACTCGTGAAAGTCGTTCCACAAGACTAATTGTTAAAAAAGAACATTAAGACCACATTTTAGTGGTCTTTTTGTATGCTTTTCTTATATAATAGAAAAGAAAGAAGAAATTTTATGTTTATTGACCGTGCAGTTATTGAAGTAAGAAGTGGTAAAGGTGGCGATGGCGCCATTGCCTTTTTACATGAAAAGTACGTCGCTAAAGGCGGACCAGCTGGCGGTAATGGTGGCCGTGGTGGTTCCATTTATTTAAGAGCCAGTAAGACCATTAACACATTATTCAATTTCCGTCATAGTAAAACCTTCATCGCTAATGATGGCGAAAAAGGCGGTATTAAAAACCAATACGGTAAATACGCAGAAGACGTCATCGTCGATGTCCCAGTGGGCACTGTTGTCTATTTAGAAAAAGACAAAGAGTTCTTAGGTGACTTAAACGAAGACGGTAAGATTGTCATGGTCGCTAAAGGTGGTAGAGGTGGTAGAGGTAACTCCTGCTTCAAGAGTTCCACTAATAGAGTTCCAAAAATCGCTGAAAATGGTGAACCAGGTGAAAGAAAGAGATTGATTCTTGAACTTAAACTTTTAGCTGATGTCGGTTTAGTGGGCTTCCCAAGCGTTGGTAAGAGCACACTTTTAAGTGTGGTCAGTGCCGCTAAGCCAGAAATTGCTGATTATCCATTCACAACCATTACACCAAATTTAGGTGTTGTTTCCGTAAAAGATGGTAGTTCCTTCGTGATGGCGGACTTACCAGGATTAATTGAAGGTGCTCACCAAGGTAAAGGTCTTGGCTTACAGTTCCTTAGACATATTGAAAGATGTCGTGTCATCGTTCATGTGATTGACCTTTCTGAAACTGGTAGAGATCCATTTGAGGATTACAAAATTATTAACAATGAACTTAAAGAATATGGCTTTGCCTTAGATAAACGTCCACAAATCATCGTTGCTAGTAAGATGGATGAAGAAGGTGCTGATGAAAAGCTTAAGAAATTAGAAAAACAAATCGGTAAAGAGATTATTCCAATCAGTGCAATCACTGAAGATAACATTGATAAATTGCTCTATAAGTGCAGTGAAGTTCTTAAA
>CAMIVH010000021.1 GCA_946401755.1 uncultured Caryophanales bacterium
GGACCAGCATTATTGTTTGCTGGCTGTTGTTGCGGTTGGTTTTGATTTGGCATTGGCTTTGTTTGAGCGAATGGCACAATCTTCGATTCACCCTCTTCTTCGTCATCATCTTCATTTCTTTTCTTACGCGCTAATGGGACACGGTTTTTGAAGCAGGTGCGCCATATAACACTTAAGATGATGTTAACGATAAACAGTGCGCCTAATGGTAATAAGCATTTATATTCAAAGGCCAAGACAACATTATCACTTGTACCAGCATTGGCTTGAACTTCAGCAATGATTTGTTGATAGAAGAACAAATACATGAATGTTAAGCCAAGGAATACAGCGAAGAACCAGAACATCAACCAAGCAAATATTTTAATACCACCTGGATGATTGCTCTTGCCAAATAAGATCATTGCTAAGACAAGGAGCAACTCCACCAAAGCGAAGACGGCAACAAGTCCAATAACAACGCCAAGGCCTAATTCAATATAGTCATGTATGCTAAAAATGATTTTTAATAAATCATTTGTTGGTGCTACACCAGTAAAATATTGGGAGAATGTATCGTATTTTGGTAAGAATGAAGCAAGGAAACTTGAGAAATATTGTCTCACAGTAAAGCCAACATATTCATAGCCCACAAAAGGAGTTGGTTCACCGTTTTTAGTAAATGTTATAACAGGTAAAATTGCAAAGGCCGCTAAGCAAGCGATTGCCAATAAACCAAACAAGGCATAAAAAATCGTTGCCGCACCATGAGGACGGTATGTCTTTACTCCTCTTCTTCTGTTATTTCTTGCCATAATTATTCCTAACCGGTTAATAACAATTATACGTGTTTTTAATACTAATTAAAGTATTATTTAGGCAAGAAGTTCGTTTAACGAACGAATTCTAAGATATTCTACATCTGGATATTCATTATCCCTATCTAAAAGGATTGGGGTAATGCCCGCTTTAGTGGCGGCAATGCAGTCGTTAATCGAATCACCAACATAGCAGACGTCTTTCTTATCACCTTGATAATTAAACATTTCTAAAGCTTTTAAAATTGGACCTGGATTTGGCTTTGGAATAGGCGCTTCTTTATTGCCAATGATTTCTTTAAAGAAATCCTTTTGCATATCAAACTTCTTAAGGACATCTCTTACATGAGTAGCGTGATTACTGGTGACAATGCCTAAATCCGCTTCACTCATTCTTAAATCGATGATGGTATCGTAGGTATCATCATAGATGTCAGTGAGGTCTACGCTTTCCTTAGAATTCACATAGTAATTGATATCTTCGATAAACGAACGATATTTTTCCTGTGGAAAACCTAGTCTTTTATAACTATCTGGAATCGGTTCACGAGTAAAACCTAAAATATCATCTTCATTAACTTGATAGCCCATATTTTCATAGGCTTTTTTGAAGACGTATTTTGAGGATGGAAGCGTATCAAATAAGGTTCCATCAAAGTCAAAAAGATAGAGTTGAAATTTTTGCATTAAATTAGTCCGCGAGAGAACCCATTGGATCCCATGGCTTTAAGACCACTGGTTGACCTTCAAGGGCTTTTAATTCTTCTTTGTTTAAGTATTTCTTGTCCACGACTGCTTGATAAACGAATTGATCAAACCAACTCTTGGACATAATGTAATAGCCATCTTTAGCGCGATCTTTACCCCAGGAGTTTTCAATCTTCCATTTGCTTGGAATTCCTTCTTTGAAGGAAACACCAGTGATACACATCGCATGGTTCATTTGAGAAGCATGGTAATCAAGGGATTCACCTTTATTCATCTTAAGGTCTAAACCGAAAGGAGTATTAAGGTCAAATCTTGTATCATCCCAGACGCCTTCTTCTCTTTCTCCATAGAAGCCAACATCACTACCGAACCAAACGATTCTGTCATCTTTTAATTGCTTTAAGATGAGTTCTTTCATTCTGTCCATTGTGACATTTAAGTGTGTAACTTGTTTACCGCCAACGACATTACCTAAGTATTGAATGGTATATGTTTTACCGAAAGCTTTATCTTTTGTTGGAGCGTTGATTAATGAAACATAGTCATTTAATGAATCACCAAGATATTTTTCTTTGAAAGATAAGGCATCAAAGCCTTTTTCAATATGGTAATTACCATCTTTATCAGTATATTCGAAATCGAATTTTTCTGGTGGTAAGCCATAGGCATTAACGAGTAAGAAGTAGATTTTATTTAAGACTTCTTCTTTTTCTTTTCTAACAGCTTCTAAACCTTTTTCGAGGTATAACGCTTTAGCGTCACTAGCGAATTTTCTAATAGAGAAGTTAATTAATTGAGCGGTTTCTCTAGTAGCACTACTTGTATTTGTTTCAGGATAAACGTTCTTTGGGCATAAGCCATACTTATTGGCTAATGAGACAAACATATCCCATTGACCACCATCACCAACACCATTTTGGAGAAGGAACGCTAATGTACGATCATCATAGTCTTTATCGATTAATTCGATAACGGCTTCTAATAAGTAGTTGGATTTTTCTAAACGGTCATAGAACGCTAAATAGCTTTGAGATAATTCAAAGTTCGCTAAGTTAAGTTTCTTAGCAATGACTTCTCTACAAACGTTTGTAGCGGCAAATAACCAGCATCTACCAGAGGCCTTTTGATTAGCGGCAGGTAATGTTTTGATGTTGATATCAAAGTTAAAATCCATTTCTTTGATTTCATCTTGGCTCGCGGCCACAGTGTAAATAGAATTTTTCACTAAAGCATGACGGATAATTGTGTTCTTATCGTCTTTTTTGTAGTTGTTTAATTCTTTTTCTAAATAAGTTTTTTTAATTGGTTCCATAAGGAATACCTTCTTTCTATCGGGTTTATTTTATTTAATAAAATCATTTAATGCAATTAACACGATAAAAAAGTGTATAGTAATAGCATGGATAAAAAAGAAAAAACATTAAAATCAGAACAAATATACGAAGGTAGAGTCATCTCTTTAAGAAAAGATGAAGTCTTATGCCCAAATGGCGAAAAATCTCTTAGAGAAGTTGTCTCTCATCACGGTGGCGTTGGTATCTTAATTAAAGTTGATGATAAATTCATCATCGAAAAACAATACCGTTACGTTTTTGACGAAGAATTATATGAATTACCAGCAGGTAAGCTTGAAAAAGGTGAAGAACCACTAGAGGCGGCGAAAAGAGAATGCCTCGAAGAGACAGGCTATCGCCCGTTAGAGATGATTCATTTAGGTGATATGGTTCCTACTTGTGGTTATTCTAACGAAGTTATTCATCTTTATTACTGTCCAAAATCAGTCAAAGAAGAAAGACATTTAGATAGCGATGAATTTATCGACATTATGTTCTTAACTATGGAAGAAATTGAAACCATGATTAAAGAAGGTAAAGTCGTTGATTCTAAACTTCTTTCAATCTTAACGTTATATAAGGCAAAAATTCTTTAATTAATATCAATATTAGCGGTGAATTCTTCATCGCTATTTTTAAACTGTAAACGATATAAATCAGAATAAATTCCGTTAAGTTTCATGAGTTCATCGTGTGTGCCTTTTTCCATGATTTTTCCTTTGGAAACAACGGCGATTTCATCAGCGTTTTTAATCGTGGATAAACGGTGCGCAACGATTAAACAAGTTCGACCTTTGGCGAGTTCTTTTAACGATCTTTGAATAAGCATTTCTGTCGTATTATCTAAAGCACTTGTGGCCTCATCTAAGATAAGAATTGGAGGATTCTTTAGGAATAATCTGGCGATAGAAAGTCTTTGTTTTTGACCACCGCTGAGACGGACACCGCGTTCACCAATTTCTGTACCCCAACCATTTGGTAAGGAGTTGATGAAATCAAGGATATTCGCTTTTCTTGCGGCCTCCATAATCTCTTCATCAGTCGCGCTTGGTTTACCATATAAAATGTTATCTTTAATCGTTCCACCAAAGAGGAAAACATCTTGTTGAACGATACCAATCTTTTCTCTTAAAGAGCGGAGTGTGTAATCACTGATATCGATATTATCGATATAAATATGTCCGTGTTCTAAGAAATAGAATCTTGGAATGAGGTGACATATTGTGGTCTTACCACCACCAGAAGGACCCACTAAAGCGAGGGTTTTACCCGCTTCTAAATGGAACGAAACATCATCTAAAACTTCGTTATTCTCTTGATAATGGAAACTAACGTGATCAAAGATTAAATCACCTTCCACACTATTAAATTCACTATTACCGTTATACATAGTTTCACTCTTTTCATCGATTAAAGCGATGAACCTAGCAAAACCTGCGGAAGCACTTTCAAATTGCTCCATGAACATAATTAATTGGTTAATTGGATTAATAAATAAACTAACGGAAATGATGAAAGCACTATAATCGCCATAGTTAAAGCCACCGATTCCTTTATAAAGGAAAATGCCACCTAATACTAAGACTAAGACGTTAAAGAAATCAGTGATGAACTGCGAAATAGCGAAGTATTTACCCATGGAGGCAAAGACATTTGTTCTTGCTTGAATGTATTCTTTGTTTGTTTCTTCAAATCTTTCTCTTTCAATTTCTTCATTGGTAAAAGCTTTAGTGACCCTCACACCAGAAATAGAGCTTTCCAATCTAGCGTTAATCGCGGCAATTGCTTTCTTGGAGTTACGCATATCCGTTCTAAATTTCCTACGGAACACCCAAGTTAATAAGAAGAGGATTGGAATAACTCCTAAAAGGATTAAACCAAGGATCCAATCGATAATCATTAAGTAAGTAATAGCCCCTATCGCGGTAAACGAGGCAATAAAGAGGTTTTCTGGACCATGATGGGCTAATTCACTAATATCAAACAAATCGTTTGTCATCGTCGACATAATGACGCCTGTTTCATGATTATCAAAGTATGAGTAAGGTAAAGTTTGTAACTTATTAAATAAATCTGTACGCATTTCCCCTTGCATGTGCACGCCCATAACGTGCCCGTAATACTGCACGAAGTAACGTAGACCCATTCTCACTAGGTAAACACCCACTAGAGAAACACCACCGATAATGATGAGGTTTAGATTATTATTTGGAATCCATTCATTGAGCATCATTCTAGAGATTACTGGGTATGCTACGCCTGTTATAGCAATAAGAAAAGCCGCAGTCATGTCTAGAAAGAGGATGAGCTTGTGATTCTTATAATAATGAATGAATCTCTTAAACATGCTTTTATTATATTTATAAATAAATAATATAGATAGTTATTTGCTTTTAATACAACAAAAAAGCCCGCTTTAGAAGCGAGCTCTTTTTCATTATAGATTTAGTTTAGCAATTATTTACCAATGCGAGCGCCACAGAGATATAAGCTGTAGCCACCAGCGATGTAAGCGATAACGATTGTGTTTTCGCCTTCTTGTAATGAAATATTGCAAACTGTTTTCCAAACAGGAACTAATAATGTACCCCTGTCAGATTGATCGGATTTTTCTGTAACATCGGTGAAATCAACATCTTGTTCTGGAGGAGTAACTTTTTTTCCGTTGACAGTGATGGAATCCTTTTCTGGTTTTGGATCTTCTGTACTATCAGCTTGTCTCCAGAAACCTGTTTTGGCTTGGTTACCATCTTTAACACCTAATAATAATTGTAATTCAACTTCCATTGCAGCTTCGGCAGTGTATGTTAATGTACAAGTTGTATCGGCAGCGTTGAATTTGTAACCTTTAACGCCTGGTAAACTATTACCAAAGTCTTTTTCTGTTAAAGTTTTACCTTCTGTTAAACCAGCTTTAATGTCTTCAGAAGACCATGTTTTGATAGCTTTGAATTCGTGTGGCATGAACTTGAGGCTCTTTAAGTAAAGACCACTATCATCAGCAAGGATGGTAATAACCATTGTGTTTTCACCAACTTTTAAGTTAGCTTGACCAACGATGGTATCAACAGCACTGGAGTTAGAATTGACTGCACCAGCGACTGCAACATCAGCATCATTGACTTTAATAGCCATAACAGTTGATAAATCAGTAATAGCACCTCTTAAACCTAATTGGATATCGAATAAGCCACCGACTTCAGCTTGGAATGTGTATGTTAAAGTTGCGTCTTTTTTGAAGTTTCTATACCAGTCACCACTGTATGATGAGTTGTATACTGCAGCGCCATCTTCTGGTGCGAGAACGCCATCAAATAAGTTAAGTGCAACGATACCTTCTTTCTCAAGAACTTTAACTGCGACTTTAGCGTCTTTGTAGTTACCTTCTTTAGAGACGGTAATTGTTGTTTCACCAGCTTTGACACCAGTAACTAAACCGTTAGCATCGACTGTAGCGATTTGGTTGTTAGCGGAGGCATATGTTAAGCCTTCCATTGAACTTGTAATTTGAGCGGTTTTGCCTTCTCTCATTTCAAGATTTGCTTCGTTAACAACGACTGGGGTTGGAGCAACATATGGTCTGAAGATGAAGTTATAGAATTCAGATCTATAACCACCAGCCATACGTAAAGAGATTGTGTTCTTACCTTCGTGTAAGTGGAATGTGTATGGTAAGACGTATTCAGCTCTTTGCATGTTGTTTTGGCTACCTTTAACTGGGACAGATGTTTCTGCGTCAAAGTCAACTGGGTTGCCATCGACATAAAGGATGTATCTGTAGTCTTCAATACGAGCACCCATCTTGACTTCGGTTTCAAGTTCGACACCTTCGGTCCAGGAGCCATCTTCGTTCTTTGTGGCTTTAGCATGGTCTTTGACCATAACGACTTCACCTGTGGTTGCGTCTTTTTGGACGTGATCATCAGCACCATCAATATAGTAACCTGGGGTCCAGTCATCAGCACTTCTGTTATATGCCCAGAAGTCACCACTTAAGTAGTCGGCTGGTCTAGCGTCACAGTATAATCTGGCATTTGCTAATGTAGCAGCTTGGTCAGCATTTAATGTGAAGACGTATTCGAAGAAGTCACCTGTTTCAGTGGAACAGTAGACACATTCGTTGTTTGTTTCATGTTCGGAACCACCATCGGCTTTTAATGCTAAAGCATTACCGATAGGACGACCGAAGAATCTCATACCGCCGTTAGCACCTTCCATTAAGTGTGGTTTGGATGCTTCACTTGGTTCATTGGCTGCAAAGCCTAAGGATGTTTCGCCACAGAGCTTACATCTATAAAGACGGACTGTAGCTTCACCAGTTGGAGCTGGAGTTTCGCCACCAACGAGTTCGAGTTCGTGTTCTAAAGCTTCAATTACTTCACTTTCTTCAACACCACAGACTGAACATTTGTGTTTTCTTGAACCGGCTACACCACATTTGGCTTCTTTGGTAACTTCCCATTCACCCCATGTGTGACCAGTTGCTGGGATTTCTTCAGGTTCTTCTGTTTGGCAAACTGAACATTTGTGTTTTCTTGAACCTGCTTCTGTACATGTGGCTTCTTTAGTAATTTCCCATTCGCCCCATGTGTGGTCGATCATTTGGAGAGTTTGTGTGACTTCCGCACCACAAACTGTACATTTAACCTTTTGAGAACCGGTTGCTGTACATGTAGCTGGAACTACATCAGTTGGATCGCCGAATGTGTGTCTAGCGTTTTCGGCTTTACCGCCGTCGTTAGCAGCACAATCTTTCCAGTGATTATTGTTGTCATACTTCCATGGCGCATCTGGAGCAGCTGAGTGCTTGTGAGCGGATGATGAAGGATTATCACCGTTACCGGAACAAGCTGAAACAGCTAAGGCCGCAGCCACAGCAAGCATCGCAAACAATTTGTTGTGTTTCATAAAAAATTCCTTTCCGTGCAAAAAGCACAATGATTCACAATTACAATTTGTTTTGTTGATTGCTTATCAACATTGATAAATCTATATTAAAGGATTATTAATATCTTTGCAAGATAGATAAAACATAGTTTTGTAAAAAATGTGAGGTTAACTAACTTTTCCGATAATATTTATTAATAAAAAGAAAAAGCCCGCACACATCTAGCGTTAGAAATGGCGGACTTTTTGTATGTTATTATTGCGCAGCAAACATATCCTTACCAGCGCCACACCACGCACAGGTGTAATCCTCTGGTAAATCTTCGAACTTTGTGCCTGGAGCAATACCTCTTTCAGGATCGCCTAATTCTTCATCGTAGATAAAGCCACAAGCTTGACAAACGTACTTCATAATTCTCTCCTTATTTTATTTCTTCAAAATCTGCCACACCGTGTTTACAAAGTGGGCAGATAAAATCATCTGGCAAATCACCTTCGTGGACATAACCACAAACTTTACAAACATAGCCTTTTTTCTTTTCAGTGTTTGGCTTTGGTTTAACATTTGCTTGATAGTAGTTATAGGTCATTGTTTCTATGTTATTAATTGTCTTACTTTCAGTGACAGAGCATATGAACATGCCATGAGTGCCTAAATCGACATAGTTATCCACTCTTAGTGAGATAAAAGCGTTGATGTAATTAGAAAGCACCACTAATCCGTTTTCGCTTCTTAATACTTCTTCACCCGCGAATTTATCAGTGTCCTTGCCTGAGGCAAAACCATACTTTTGGAAAACACTAAATGGGGCTTCGTTATTTAGGCAGTTAACATTAAGGATGCCACTCTTCTTGACTAAGTCGTGAGAGTAATTGAGTTTATTAATATTAACCGCGACACGTAAAGGTGTATCAGTTAATTGGGTAACTGTATTTACAACACAACCATTATCTTTTTTACCATCACTAGAGGTCACGACATATAAACCATAGCCAATTTTGAACAAGGCTTTTGGATCTAATTCTGGTTGTTTTTCTTCCTTCAATTCCTTCATCGCTTTATAGTCACTGCTAAGAGCGTCGGCTAGAAGGTTAATCTGATTTTTATTTTCTTCACTCATCGCCGAAAGAATTTTCACTGTTGGCTCAATAAAGGTGAGATTCTTACAGTTAGCAAGCTTCTCTTTCGTCACCTTTGCCGCGAGTGGCGCCCATGAACCATTTTCAATAAAAGCAATCTTCTTATTTTGGAAATTACGTTCCACTAAATGAGCGATAAATGTTTCCATAAATGGAAAGATACCAGCGTTATATGTCGTTGTGGCTAACACTATCTTTGAATATCTAAAAGCGTCTTCTACGGCTTCCGCCATATCTTCTCTAGCTAAATCCGCAATAGCGATTTTAGGTGTACCATTAGCCTCTAACTTTTCTTTTAATAGTTCCACTGCTTCTTTGGTGTGGCCGTAGACACTTGTATAGAAAATAGCGACACCATCGGTTTCTGCTTGATATGATGACCAGGTGTCATATTGCTTTAAATAATGTGATAAATCACCACTTAAGATTGGACCATGTAATGGGCAGATAGTTTTGATATCTAAAGTCGCGGCTTTCTTAAGCACGACTTGCACTTGCGCACCATATTTACCAACGATACCGAAGTAGTATCTACGGGCTTCACAGTCCCATTCTTCTTCGACATCAAGGGCACCAAATTTACCAAAGGCATCCGCACTGAAAAGGACTTTCGCAGTGCTATCATAGGTGAACATCACTTCTGGCCAGTGCACCATTGGGGCAAAGACAAAGTTTAAGACATGCTCACCTAGGTTTAATGAATCGCCATCGTTAACCACTACTTTATGAGGGATTTCTTCGTGGAAGAATTGTTCCATCATCTTAAACGTTTTAGCGTTACCGACAACGTATGTATCAGGATATTTCTTCAGAAAATTAATAATGTTTGCGGAGTGATCTGGCTCCATATGTTGGATGATTAAATATGTTGGTTTTTCTCCTTCTAAGACATTAGCGATGTTCTTGAGCCATTCTTCAGTGAAGTGTTGGTCCACTGTATCCATAATGGCGATCATTTCATCTTTGATGATATAGGAATTATAAGCCATGCCATTAGGCACATCATATTGTCCTTCAAAGAGGTCGATTTGATGGTCATTTACACCGATATAATAGATATCTTTTTCAATTAGTTTCTTCATACTATTTGTTCAACCATTCTTTTAATTTAGCATCAATATTATCGACTTCACTGCCTTTACAGGCAAAGCCTGGTTTAATGACAGCGCCTTTAGCGGCGCCTTTTAATTCCATTTCCGCTAAGCCTAAAGAACCTTCTTCGTTTGTGCAGAATGGATAAATGGTTTTACCGATGAACTTATAGTCTTTTATGAATGTTGCCACCACTCGTGGATATGTTCTCCACCAGCATGGGAAGCCTAAATAAATCACATCGTATTCATCAAGATTTGGAAGTGGATGTAGATAAGGCACTCTTTCACCAGTTTCATCTTCTCTTCCAGAGCGTTTAACACATTCATCATAAGAGAATGGATATGGTTCCACTGGTTCAATCTTAAACATTGGAGCGGCTTTCTCAGTGGAAATCTTTTCCGCGAGTATTTCTGTGAAGCCTTTCTTAATTACTTGAGTTTGACCGTTGACGGAATTTTCGCCAACACGAGAAAAATATACGACTAATTGTTTCATGGTATTATTTGTATCTTTCAAGAGATATCCCTTTCACTCTCATTATGGCAAATATAACGTGTTAAAGAAAGAGAATACATTTAAAATAGACTTATGTTAATAAAAAGAGAGTATTTAGGGGAATCCACTATTAAGAAAGATGTTTCTAATTTATTAGAAAGCGCTTTTCCGATTGAAGAAAGACCACCCACTAAATACTTCTTTAAATCGTTGGAAAAGAAAGAGAACAAACTATTTGCGTATTATCTAGATAATACTTTTATTGGTTTTACCTTTCTTTGCTTCTATCAAGATGTCTGCTATATCTTCTTTTTAGCGGTCACCGAATCTTATCGTCATCAAGGCTATGGAGGAGAAATCATTGAGGATATCAAAAAGTCATATCCTGATTATGTCATCTTGTTATGCTTTGAAGAGCTTGATCCTAAATACCCTAATTATGAAGAGAGAGTTAAAAGAAAGAACTTCTACTATTCACATGGTTTTAAAGATAACAAAATGAAAACCAATGAATTTGGTGTCATCTTTGAGACCGCGTTCATTGGTAAACATCGAGTTGATTTTTCTACTTACGTAGAGATATTTGTTATTGGTTTTGGTGAATTTGCTAGGAAACACATCAAACCAGCGAGTTAA
>CAMIVH010000022.1 GCA_946401755.1 uncultured Caryophanales bacterium
TAGGATGGTTAAGGGCTTGTTCTGGTGTGACGTCTTTAAGTTGATCTCTAGAAAGGTTTCTAAAAGCACCACCTGAGGCAGTGATAATCACTTTATCAATATCTTCATCTTGGACCGCTAAACATTTAGCGATAGCCACGTGCTCACTATCGATTGGGATGAGTTTACCTTTACCTTGTTTTAATAAGCCATTGATAAGTTCACCACCAACGACTAAAGATTCTTTATTGGATAAAGCCACTATTTTGTTATTTTCTAATGCTTCAATCGTTGGCCTTAAGCCAACAAAACCCACTAGAGCATTAACAACCATTTCTGCACCACTTGCTTTAATTAACTCAAGAAGGCCTTCATCACCAGAAAAGAATGTGATGTTTGGATAAGCTTTCTTAAAGTAACTAAGTTTGCTTTTATCTTGGATACAAATGACTTTAACATTTGGGAAATGATTTAAAATGCCTCTAATCTTTCTTGTTTGATGACCAACAGAAAAAGCGAGGAGGTCAAAATCATTTGGGTTTTTGAGCATCACATCAATTGTTTGACTGCCGATTGAACCAGATGCCCCTAAGAGGCATACGGTCATCATGGAAGAATAAAGCCTCCCGGTACGTCACAGAAGATGTTTGTATAAATAGCAACAGTAATGGCGGCGAATAAAATCGAATCTAAGCGGTCAAGGATGCCACCATGACCTGGGATTAATCTAGAGAAATCTTTGATTTCATAGTGTCTCTTAATAGATGAGAAGACTAAGTCACCAATAACGGATACTAATGGAACTAATGTAGAAAGAACAATGATGTGGTACCAGTGAGTGATATCTAATAAACCTTTTAAGATTGGGTGACCAACAGCGCTCATAATGAAGGCAAAGCCTGAACAGAATAAGCTAGTTAAGATGACACCACCGAAGAAACCTTCCCAAGTTTTCTTAGGAGAGAGTCTTGGATTCATTTTGTGTTTACCAAAGAACACACCCACAAAGTATGCAAACGCATCATTTAAGCATGCACCTAAAGCCACGTAGAAAATGAATAGGAATGATTCAGCGTTATCATAGCCATTAATATATGGTGGAGCTTGTAACCCTTGTTTTATCAAGTCATCGTGATATAAATGGACTGGAAAATAACGAAGGAATAGTAAACTCTCTAAGCCTAACGCAATAATGATGACTGTGGTAATAATAAAACAGGCATCAATGATGGTAAAGTTCTTATCAGCGATAATGGTTATCGAAGAGAGAATAATGCCAACGAAAATAATCGTCGCGCTTAAAGAGATACGATTATAGCTATCATAAAGTCCGTGCCAAGAATTACTGCCATCAAGCATCTTAGGAATGTCTTGGAAGAAATTCCAGAATAAAACAAGGAACGCTAAGATGAAGGCTGTAAAATAAAGAACCTTTGAATACTTTGTTTTAGCGCATCTGATAATTTCAATAATAGCGAAAACTAAGACTAAACAAATAAAGCCAAAGAATGGCCAATCACCAAAGATGACAAAAGGTAAAATAATCGCAATTGCTGTTAAGCCAGCGATAATTCTAGTGCGCATTGATGTTGCGGCTTCATTACTTAATTCGTTTGGTTGAAAAATTGGTTTGCGATCTTTCATAGTTTTAGCACTTAAAAATAGTATACACATAAAAAGCGGTATTTGTAACAAATATCCGCTCTTTTATTTAGATTTGTTAGTTGATGATTAGATAGACATCAATTCTTTTTCTTTTTCAGCAACGACAACATCGACTGCTTTAATGGAATCTGTGACGACTTTTTCTAAGTCTTCTAACATCTTCTTTTGATAGTCTTCTGTATAAGCTTCATCATCTTTGGCTAATTCAACATAGTCACGACGAATGTTACGAATTGCAACCTTAATGTCTTCACCATATTTCTTAGCTTGTTTAACAACTTCTCTTCTTCTTTCTTCGGTTAGTGGAGGAATTGTTAATCTGATTTGTGTACCTTCGTTAATTGGGTTAATTCCTAAATCGCTCTTATTGATGGCAGCGATAATGGCTTTAGCGTCATTTTTATCGTAAGGTTTGATAAGTAATTGTCTTGGTTCTGGAACAGAAACGGAACTCATTTGGTTGATTGGTGTCATTGTGCCATAGTAATCAACTTCAATGCCGTTAAGCATACTTGGTGTTGCTTTGCCTGTTCTTAAAGAGGTTAATTGTTGTTTTAAAGAGTCGATGGATTTATTCATCTTCTCTTGCATATCTAATACGAGTTCATCCATAGGTGATTATTCTCCTTTTTTGCAGATACTACCAATGTTCTTGCCTTGAGCGGCAGCGATAAAATTATCAGCTTCCATTCTAAAGACACGAATTTGGATATCTTTATCTTTAATTAATTCTATCGCAGATATATCCATAATTTGAAGATTAAGTTTTAACATTTCTTCATAAGTGATGACTGGGAAGAATTTAGCGGTAGCATCTTTTCTTGGGTCTTTATCATAAACACCTTCAACACCATTCTTGCCCATTAAAATCGCATCACAGTTGAGTTCCACTGCACGCATAGCCGCAGCGGTATCTGTGGAGCAATATGGTTTACCTGTGCCACCAGAGAGGAAGACAACCTTGCCTTCATTCATGGCTTTATCAGCAACTTCAATGCTATAAGGAACATTGACTTCTGGGACTGGGCCAATAGCGGATGTCACTAATGATTCAACGCCTAAGACTTTTAATCTAGCGCCTAAAGCAACAGCATTGATGACTGTACCCATCATGCCCATAAAATCGGCTTCATATTGATCCATACCTGTATCTTTTGCAACCTTGCCACGCCAGATATTACCCGCGCCGATAACGATACAAACTTGGACACCAGTCGCATGGATTTTCTTGACCATTTGGGCCATGTTGTCTAATGCTTCAGCAGAAAGAATAGCGTCACTATTTTCCTTTAAGGCTTCGCCTGATAGCTTTAATAAAACTCTTTTATATGCCATGTTTTGCCTCCTAAAAAAAGAAACACCAAAAGGTGCTTCTTTCATTGTTTTAATTACTTCATTTGGCTCATGACTTCGCTAGCGAAATCATCTTTACGTTTTTCAATACCTTCACCAACTTGGTAACGGACGTATTTGATAACGTTTGTCTTCTTTTCTTGAAGGACTTGGCCAACTTTCTTACCAGATTCAGTATCGAGTAAGTATGGTTGTTCAAGAAGAACCATTTCGGCGAAGTATTTGTTAACTTTACCACCGATGATTTTCTTGAGCATTTCTTCTGGCTTGCCAGCGAGTTTTGGATCTTGCTTAGCAGCTTCGAGTTGGATCTTTGTTTCGTGTTCGATAGCATCACTACCGATAGCGTTGGTGTCTAAGTAGGCTGGGTTGTTAGCAGCGATGTGCATAGCAATACCTTTACCTAATTCGGCATCTTCTTTATCTAAAACGACGGCAACAGCAATCTTACCACCCATGTGGATGTATGTGTAGACGAATTGGCCAGCTTCTTGATTGATAACGGTGAATCTACGGAGATCGAATTTTTCACCCATTTTAACTGTGGCATCTGTGAATAAGTCAGTTGTTAAAGCTTTAGCTTCTTCAACATCTTTTGGTTCTTTTTCTAAGATGACTTTAGCGCAGTTTTCAACTAATTCACGGAAAGCATCGCCTTTAGCAACGAAGTCTGTCTCACAGTTAACTTCGATAACGACGGATTTACCGCATTTTTCGCATGTCTTTGTTAAGGCTAAACCTTCAGCAGCAATACGATCAGCTTTCTTAGCGGCTTTGGCTAAACCTTTTTCTCTTAACCAGTCGGTAGCTTTGTCTAAATCTTCACCGTTGTTTAATAAAGCGGCTTTGCAGTCCATAAGACCAGCACCGGTTCTATCACGTAATTGTTTGATTAAATCAATTAAGGCCATTATTTGTCTTCTCCTTCAGCCTTTGGAGCTTCCTTGGCTTCTTCAGCAGCGGCTGGAGCTTCTTCACCTTCGGCTTTTGGAGCTTTTGGTTTAGCGGCTCTACGTTGTTGTTTTTCAGCGTTACGGCGAGCTTCTCTTTCGGCTTGTTCTTTTTCATAAGCTTCTTGACGGGCTTGTCTTTCAGCTCTGATTTTCGCTAATTTTTCAGCGTTTTCTTTTTCTGTTTGGCGAATGACTTCTTTCATTGTGACGGCTTCGCCTTCATCTTTTGTATAGGCCACGACTGGGACACCGTTCTTGCTTTCAACGATAGCGTCAGCGATGACGGCTAAGATTAAGCTGAAGGAACGAACTGCATCGTCGTTAGCTGGAATGACATAGTCAACGACATCTGGATCACTGTTTGTGTCAACGATAGCGAAGACTGGGATGCCTAACTTTCTAGCTTCGGCAACAGCATTGTGTTCAATGCGTGGGTCGATAACGAACATGGCGTTAGGAATTTTTCTCATTTCCTTAATACCATCTAAGTTTTTGGATAATTTTTCTTTTTCTCTACGGAGTTGAGCGGCTTCGACTTTGCTTAATAAATCAAGTTCGCCTTCTTCTTCTCTTCTTTCGAGATCTTTCAAGTATCTAATTCTGGATTGGATGGTCTTGAAGTTTGTTAATGTACCACCTAACCAACGGTTGGTGATGTAGAAACTGCCAGAACGTAAAGCTTCTTGTTGGACAGCTTCTTGGCATTGTTTCTTTGTACCGACGAATAAGACTTTGCCACCGTTATCAACGATTTCTTTCATTTTAGCGTAGGCAACTGTGATTGCGTCGACTGTTTGTTGTAAGTCAATGATGTAGACACCATTTCTTGCACCATAGATGTACTTTTTCATCTTTGGGTTCCATCTACGGGTTTGATGACCAAAGTGAGCGCCAGCTTCGAGTAATTTTCTCATTGTGATAACTGGTGCATCAGGATCATGCATAACTGCTTCCATTGTTGGGGCAGCTTGTTCTGGAGCTTGTTCAGCTTCGAGAACTTCTTTCTTTTCTTCTGCCATTTTTAGGCCTCCTTTTGTTGTACCTCCATTGCTTCGAAGAACCCGGCCACTTGTTTTTAACAAGCACATTGGCGGTTCAATCCACAATGTGTGTATTTGCTGTATCCACAGCGTTTAATATATTAACAAAACCCTAGTGAGCGCGCAAGAAAAATATAAATATTATTTCTTTTTAGCTCTTGGGTGAGCAGACATATACGTCTCTTTCATCGCTTCTTCTGTGACGTGAGTATATACCTGAGTAGCGTTTATGCTCTCGTGTCCGAGGAGTTCCTGGATGACACGGAGGTCTGCTCCATTTTCTAATAAGTGGGTAGCAAATGAGTGTCTGAGAATGTGTGGGTGTAAACCTACAAATAAACCTGTTTTCTCTTCAATAGCGTCCAAGATATACTCTAGACCTCTAGTCGTCAATCTTGCACCCTTAGCGTTTAAGAATAAGGAAGCTGGATGGTCCTTGCTCTTCTTTAATAGTTCCATTCTTTCGTGTTCGATATAGTACTTGATAGCTTTTTGACAATCAGGTGTGAAAGGAATGATTCTTTCCTTGTTACCTTTACCCAAAACACGTACCACCCTGTCTCTTAATTGCACAGACTGGACATCTAAGTTCACTAATTCTTCCGCTCGAATACCAGAAAAATAGAGCAAACTTAAGATTGCTTGATCACGAGATTTAAGTGAATCTTGTCTTTCAGAATTTCTTTTAAAAATCTGCTCAATTTGCTCTTTGTAGAGAGCGTGAGGATATTTAGTTGGCACCTTAGGAGCGCTTATGAAAATGAATGGGTTATCATTTAAGTAACCTACATTTACCATATACTTATAAAAGTGCCTTAACGATGATAAGCGTCTTTTACAACTTCTCTTACTAACGCCTCTAGCCATTTCTTCCGTTAAGAAATTACGGATAGCTATTGTATCAACATTCTCTAAAAGAATGTCTTCCTTAAAAAGATAAGCACAAAACTTATCAATGTCTTCTTGATAACTAGCAACTGTCTTTTTGGAATAATTGCGGACAGTTAAGAGATGATCTAAAAACTCTTGTTCAGGTTTATTCATGCTTTAATAATAGCAAACTATATGAAAAAAACGGATTATTTCCGTTTCTTTCTCATGATTTTTTCCATGTGATTGCACTTTGGATAATTGATACATCCAAGGAAGTAGCCGAAGCGGCCTTTCTTCTTGACGAGGTAACCGTCGCAATCTGGACAATCTTTGACTTTCTTTTCTTCTTCGATCACTGGAGAAGTATTTGAGCTCGCTACTTTTCTAGTGTAACGGCATTTTGGGAAGTTGGAACATGTGATGAAGGAATTACCGTTTTTGTTTCTGAGTAATAATTCACCACCACATTCAGGACACTTTTCGCCAATTGGGGTTGGCTTTGGTGCATCGCTTTCTTGCTTTTGAACGTATTTACATTCTGGGAAGTTAGAGCAGCCAACGAATTGACCGTTTTTACCTTCCTTGATAACTAGTGGCGCACCACATTTTGGGCACTTATCACCAGTTTCAACAAAGCTTTCTTTATACATGATTTTGCTAACTCTATCGAATTCTTCGATAAATGGATAGTAGAAATCATTTAAAATCTTACTTCTGGATTGGTTACCTTCTTCGATGTTATCAAGTTTCTTTTCCATTGTCGCTGTGTACTTAGTATTAACGATTTCTGGGAAGTATTTATTCAAGACAACAGAAGTTAAGTTACCTTGTTTTGTGGTAATTAAGATACCACTTTCGTTATCAACATATTTTCTCTTTCTGATGGTATCAATTGTGGAAGCATATGTTGATGGTCTACCAATACCGACTTCTTCCATAAGTCTAACAATCTTAGCTTCAGAATAATGGGCTGGAGGTTGTGTAAACTTTTGTTCAGTTTCTTTAAGGACAACTTCGAATTGTTCATCATTAGCGAAGTCTGGGAAGAATTCGAAATGATTTTCTTCTTTCTCAGCGTCTTTATAGATAGCTTCATAACCTTGGAAGAGGGTACGAGTTAAATCTAATTTGAACAGTAATCCATCACCTTCTAAGAAGACAGTCATTTGTTCATCTTTCTTAGACTGCATCAAAGATGCAAGTGTGCGGTTATAGATTAATTTATAGAGATTGTATTGATCGTTTGTTAAGAATTTTCTAACGGATTCAGGAGTACGATGGTTGCTTGTTGGACGAATCGCTTCGTGAGCATCTTGCATCATACTAACTTGTCTGATCTTTTTAGCGTGACCTAAGAATTCTTTACCGAATTTTTCGGTAATGTAATCCGTGGCACGTTGCACGAATGTTGGTGATAAACGTGTACTATCAGTACGCATATAGGTGATTAAACCAACGTGTTCACCATCAACTTCAATACCTTCGTATAGTTGCTGGGCAACTAATTGAGTTTTCTTTGTTTTGAATTTTAAACGAGAGAAAGCTTCTTGTTGTAAGGTGGAAGTAATGAATGGTTCTTTACTATCACTAACTTTGATTTTCTTTTCAACCTTAGCAACACTTAACTTTTCTGGAATTCTATCTAAAATAGCGTGAGCTTGTTCACTATTTTTAATTTCGATATCTTGACCATTATCAGAAAGAAGAGCGACCCCAAATTCTTTGTTGAACGCTTTAATCTTAGTGGTAATTGTCCAATATTCTTCTGGAACGAATTTAGCGATTTCATCATCGTGATCCGCGATCATCTTTAATGTAGCGGATTGCACTCTACCCGCAGAACGGGAATGGATTTTCTTAAATAAAAGGGTGGATAATTTGAAGCCAATAATACGGTCAATAATACGACGTGTTTCTTGAGAAGAAACAAGAGACTTATTAATGGTTCTTGGATGATTCATGGCTTCACCGATAGAATCACGAGTAATTTCGTGGAATTCTAATCTCTTAGTGGTTTCAACATCCAAGCCTAAAACTTGGGCTAAGTGCCAGGCAATAGCTTCACCTTCTCTATCAGGGTCGGTTGCTAAGATGACTTCATCACATTTATCCATCGCACTTTTGAGTTCGCGAACGATGTGTTGCTTGTCTTTATTGATAATATATGTAGGCGAGAAATCGTTTTTAACATCCACGCCTAAACCATCTTTACCAGATGTCGCTAAGTCACGAATATGTCCGAGTGACGCCATGACGATATAGTTGTCACCTAGATAGCGCTTGATGGTTGTACATTTGGCAGGTGATTCAACAATAACTAACTTCATACGTCTTTTCCGTTTCAAAACTATAAGCCTACTCATAATGCTTGTCAACGAGCAAATTCCTTTATTCCTTAATTAAATAAAAGAGAACTTTATTTAAGAAAAATTTTCGTTTTTAATCCCAGTGCAAATCTTCTAATATTTGTCTTCCGCTTTCCGCAACATTGGCGCCTTCTTGGATTAAATCGTTGTTCACAGTCTCCTCAAAAATGGGATGTGGAACAACATAAACTGGCTTATTAGAACCCACTGCTAGATTAACTGAAATGGTTGTTCCACTAACATGCGAATTGATTTGTGGAACGATTAAGGCATCTGAAAGCGCCACCACTAATCTGTTACGCATAGGAAAGTGTGTTTTATCAGGTTCAGACATATTTGGATATTCACTAATGACTAATTCTTCTTTCTTTAGTCTTTCATATAATTCTTTGTTTTCTTCGGGATAACAGTTATCAATACCAGAGCCTAAGACCGCAATTGTTCTAGTTTTGTTTTCTAAAGCGGCAATATGACCAATTGTGTCTATTCCTCTAGCCATACCAGAAACTACGATTTTGTCTCTGCCCATTTCTTTGACTAACTTTTTAGTGACTAATTCGCCATATTCACTATATTCTCTAGAGCCCACTACGCCATACCGGTGTTTGTTGTCGTCTAGTAAGGTGATATCGCCATAATAGAAAAGAACTAAAGGTGGGCGAAACATTGTTTTTAGCGCGTTAGGAAAATCCTTGTCTAAATAAGTAATTACTTTGCTTTTAATACTGTCGCACACCTTTTCCATTTCTGAATAAGGAACATGTTCATCCTCATGTAGACGTACAGCGTTAATAATCTTGATCGGATCACCATCATATTTAACAGCGAGATAAATTAAGATTTTTCTTGAGTCATATTCAATCATAAATAAAAAAGCCTCCTATAAATGTAATAGGGGCGATTTTTCAAATTTGTCCGAAAAATTATTAAAATAGCGAAACTTTTTCAATAAAACAGGCTCTAACAGGAGCGTAAGTGAAGCGATGTAGGTGTTTTACTGGGCCATACTCTTTGAGCGCTTCTAGATGGTCTTTAGTGCCATATCCTTTGTTTTTCTTAATGTTGTATTGAGGATATTTTGCATCTAATTCTAAGCACAGACGGTCACGTGAAACTTTCGCTAAAATTGAAGCCGCCGCAATGCACATTGATTGAGCGTCACCATGGATAATATCAACTACTGGTTTTGGATAATTTGGCATCTTCATCGCATCAGTTAGAACAAGATCAAAATCATGTTTCATATTCTCAATAGCGCGTTGCATTGCCATACGTGAGGCGTTATAAATGTTAACCTCATCTATCTCATCAGCGCTTACGGACGCTATACCATAGGCAATAGCGTTTTGAACAATAAAATCATAAGCCTCTTCTCTCTTCTTAGCGGTAAGCTTTTTGGAGTCATTAATAAGAGGAGAAGTTAGTCCTTGAGGCCAGATAACCGCTGCGGCAAAAACAGGTCCGAGCAAACAACCTCGACCGGCTTCGTCACAACCAACAATTAACTTATAACCTTGAGCGTAATATTGCTCATCTAACTCAAGCGCCATATTTTTCTAAAGTAATTCTTCCTAATAGACCATCTTTGAATTCTTTAAGTAAAAGAGCTTCAGCACGAACTAAATCATTTTGACCTACACTATCAACGAGTTTTCTTTTTTCAGCAATTTGGTTCAAAACTTTGATTCTATCTTCTATTGTAGAAATGCCAAATCTTTCATTTAAGGCAGATGGGTACTGGTTTCTAAAATATTCTAAAAGGCGTTCTCCAAGTTCTTCATTTGGAAGAATTTCTTCGCGAATTGCACCAATTAAGGCGAGATTTGCGGCCTTTTTCTGGTTTTCATAGCTCATTGGAAGGATTCCAGGGGTATCTAATAGGAGAAAATCCTTATTAACTTTGATCCATTGCTCACCACGTGTGTATCCAGGCTTATTTTGAACACCTGCGGCTTTTCTTTTAGCAAGTCTATTAATCAAGGATGATTTACCTACATTAGGAATACCAATAATCATTGTTCTGATTGGTTGAGGTTTCATGCCTTTAGCCATTTCTTTAGCCCATTTATCTTTTCCTAAAGAAATAACAGCTTTGGAAAGAATGGCTTCCGCACTATTGTTTTTTAAATCCAAAGTGAGAATACAGTCATACTTTTTCTTTAATTCATCGACCCACATTTTTGTGGCTTCTGGATCGGCTAAATCTATTTTTGTAAGAACGATAATCTTCTTTTTATTTTGGATAAGTTTTTCTAAGTTTTCGTTAATGGATGAGATTGGAGCACGCGCATCTAAAAGCTCGATGATAACATCGACGAGTTTAACCTTATTTTCGACCTCATTTAAGGCCTTGTTCATGTGTCCTGGAAACCAATGAATTTGTTGTGCCATCTTCTCACCTCTAATAGAAAGTTGGCCAGTGATATTGCTTATTGCCAACATCATATTCTGGCGTTAAATCAACATAACAACTTGGGCAAACATTACCGTTTTTTGCGGAGTAAGTTTTGCCACAATTTGGACATGTATATCTCTTTAAATATAGCTTCCCTTTTCCTTCAATTGCCACTAAAACACCGAAGAGATTTTTGTATTTAATTGGCTTACCTAAATAGGCACAATCTCTACTAGCTTTACGATTATCACCTAAGACCCAATATTCATCTTCTCCGAGAGTGATTGGAGCAATTGTATCTTTTCCAACATAATCCTCTTCTTGCGCTGGAAGAGTTTTAAATGTTGCTTTTTGTAATTCAAAGACGCCATCTTTTAAGACGTAGATTTTACCTTTTTCAACCT
This sequence comes from uncultured Caryophanales bacterium, assembly GCA_946401755.1. GTDB lineage: Bacteria > Bacillota_I > Bacilli_A > RFN20 > CAG-826 > RUG14515. Next base: position 11,029 of record CAMIVH010000022.1, read on the forward strand.
TGAATGTTTCACCTGGTAAAGCCACCACTCTTTTAATCTTCTTTTTAGCGT